>NZ_JAPVZE010000031.1:0-665 GCF_041432205.1 Streptococcus sp. 27098_8_51 | reverse complement strand
TAGATTAAATAATTATCTACAACAGATTCATTAACTCTCAACTCCCAGTTAAAACCACCCTTATCAGAAATCTTACCTCTTAAATAAAATTCTGGATTTCGTACATAAATTTTATTAGATTTAGATGGATTAAAGTAGTTCTTGTCCATTGAGAGGTTTACTGGTTTTGCATCAATAAATAACGTAGAGCCATCTTCTTTAATAGCTTCTACATTGGACTTATCTTCTCCAGTGTACTCTTTACCATCCTTACCAAATAATACCAGTTTAGAAGGATCTGTCACAAGATTTCCATCTTTATCGATTGCCTCCCCTTTATCATTCATTTTAAATGTAAACACTTGATATCTTACAATGTTAAAGCCGTCCAAAGCCGACATTAATACTGATTGAGTACTTCTTCCATCTTCAACATTTCTACTATCAGCATAAATTGTTGTTTCTGATAAGACTCTTAGATTAGGATTGGCCTTTTGAATTTTTGCTATATCTTCCTTGCTATAGACTCCATTCCCTTCTAACATATCCGTTTTCCCAGGATTATAGGTAGTCACTTTTAGTGCATAGCCTTTTCTTAGAATGATGTTATCCTTTAACAGATATTGTTGTTTTTCTGAATCAGAATAGATTTTACCAGATTCCATGTCCGTTAAATTGTTTGGTTT
>NZ_JAPVZE010000030.1:0-665 GCF_041432205.1 Streptococcus sp. 27098_8_51 | reverse complement strand
TAGATTAAATAATTATCTACAACCGATTCATTAACTCTCAACTCCCAGTTAAAACCACCCTTATCAGAAATCTTACCTCTTAAATAAAATTCTGGATTTCGTACATAAATTTTATTAGTTTTAGATGGATTAAAGTAGTTCTTGTCCATTGAAAGATTTACTGGTTTTGCATCAATAAATAACGTAGAGCCATCTTCTTTTATAGCTTCTACATTGGACTTATCCTCTCCTGTGTACTCTTTACCATCCTTACCAAATAATACAAGTTTAGAAGGATCTGTCACAAGATTTCCATCGTTATCGATTGCCTCCCCTTTATCATTCATTTTAAATGTAAACACTTGATACCTTACAATGTTAAAGCCGTCCAAAGCCGACATTAATACTGATTGAGTACTTCTTCCATCTTCAACATTTCTACTATCAGCATAAATTGTTGTTTCTGATAAAACTCTTAGATTAGGATTGGCCTTTTGGATTTTTGCTATATCTTCCTTGTTATAGACTCCATTCCCTTCTAACATATCCGTTTTTCCAGGATTATAGGTAGTCACTTTTAGTGCATAGCCTTTTCTCAGAATGATGTTATCCTTTAATAGATATTGTTGTTTTTCTGAATCAGAATAGATTTTACCAGATTCCATGTCCGTTAAATTATTTGGTTT
>NZ_JAPVZE010000029.1:0-1211 GCF_041432205.1 Streptococcus sp. 27098_8_51 | reverse complement strand
GTTTGGACATCCGCCTTGATAAAGTTCATTGTATCAACGATTGCCAAACCAGCTGAAACAGAGCCCCCAGGTGTATTGACATAAAGGTAAATATCTTTTGTGCTGTCTTGGGCATCCAAGAAGAGTAATTGGGCGATAACGGAGTTGGCCATGTTGTCTTCAACTGGACCTGTTAGCATGATGATGCGGTCTTTCAGAAGACGAGAGTAAATATCATAGGAACGTTCTCCACGGCTTGTTTGTTCAATAACTACAGGAATCATTCATTTCTCCTTTTAATGTTGAATTTTCTTAGTCTTACGACTCAATACAGAACTATTATATCTTTTTGGTCAAAAAAGGTCAAATTTTTGCTCTATTCTCTAAACAGAAACAAAAACTCAACCTCCTTTCAAGTCAAAAACGAACTTCTAGTTTCAATATTTAATTTGGAATTTTATTTAGTACCAAACAAGCGGTCTCCAGCATCTCCTAGACCTGGAACAATATAACCGTGTTCGTTCAAGCGTTCATCCAAGGCCGCAGTAAAAATTTCTACATCTGGGTGTGCTTCTTGAAGGGCTTTCACTCCTTCTGGAGCAGATACTAGGCAGACAAACTTGATATTTGAAGCACCACGTTTTTTAAGGGAATCTACTGCCAAGATTGCTGAGCCACCTGTTGCCAACATTGGATCAACGACAAAGATTTGACGTTGGTCAATATCTTCAGGCAATTTCACCAAATATTCAACTGGTTGAAGGGTTTCTTCATCACGGTACATACCGATATGACCAACTTTGGCTGCTGGAACCAAGCTCAAGAGGCCATCTACCATCCCGATACCTGCACGCAAGATTGGGACAATAGCCAATTTTTTCCCAGCCAATTGTTTTTGAACTGTCTTTGTGATAGGTGTTTCGATTTCCACGTCTTCAAGTGGAAGATCACGAAGTACTTCATATCCCATCAACATCGCAATCTCATCTACTAGCTCACGAAAAGCTTTTGTAGAAGTATCTGTACGTCGCAAGATTGACAATTTGTGTTGAATGAGTGGATGATTAATGACTTCAATTTTTCCCATTTTCTGAGTTCCTTCTTTCAATTTATTCTTCTTATTATATCAAAAAACGGTTTAAAAAGCTTTCTAAACCATTTATTTTTATTAATTTTTAAATCAAATCTGCCTCTTGAAGAGCTGTCTGAACAGTCTCTAATGGTAAATGGGT
>NZ_JAPVZE010000028.1:0-1211 GCF_041432205.1 Streptococcus sp. 27098_8_51 | reverse complement strand
GTTTGGACATCAGCCTTGATAAAGTTCATAGTATCAACGATTGCCAAACCAGCTGAAACAGATCCTCCAGGTGTGTTGACATAAAGGTAAATATCTTTTGTGCTGTCTTGGGCATCCAAGAAGAGCAACTGAGCAATAACGGAGTTGGCCATGTTGTCTTCAACTGGACCTGTTAGCATGATGATGCGGTCTTTCAGAAGACGAGAGTAAATATCATAGGAACGTTCTCCACGGCTTGTTTGTTCAATAACTACAGGAATCATTCATTTCTCCTTTTAATGTTGAATTTTCTTAGTCTTACGACTCAATACAGAACTATTATATCTCCTTGGTCAAAAAAGGTCAAATTTTTGCTCTATTCTCTAAACAGAAACAAAAACTCAACCTCCTTTCAAGTTAAAAACGAACTTCTAGTTTCACTATTTACTTTGGGATTTTATTTAGTACCGAACAAGCGGTCTCCAGCATCTCCAAGACCTGGAACGATATAACCGTGTTCGTTCAAGCGTTCATCCAAGGCTGCTGTAAAGATTTCTACATCTGGGTGTGCTTCTTGAAGAGCTTTCACACCTTCTGGAGCAGATACTAGGCAGACAAACTTGATATTTGAAGCGCCACGTTTTTTAAGGGAGTCAACAGCCAAGATTGCTGAGCCACCTGTTGCCAACATTGGATCAACGACAAAGATTTGACGTTGGTCAATATCCTCAGGCAATTTCACCAAGTATTCAACTGGTTGAAGGGTTTCTTCATCACGGTACATACCGATATGACCAACTTTGGCTGCTGGAACCAAGCTCAAGAGGCCATCTACCATCCCGATACCTGCACGCAAGATTGGGACAATAGCCAATTTTTTCCCAGCCAATTGTTTTTGAACTGTCTTTGTGATAGGTGTTTCGATTTCCACGTCTTCAAGTGGAAGATCACGAAGTACTTCATATCCCATCAACATCGCAATCTCATCTACTAGCTCACGAAAAGCTTTTGTAGAAGTATCTGTACGTCGCAAGATTGACAATTTGTGTTGAATGAGTGGATGATTAATGACTTCAATTTTTCCCATTTTCTGAGTTCCTTCTTTCAATTTATTCTTCTTATTATATCAAAAAACGGTTTAAAAAGCTTTCTAAACCATTTATTTTTATTAATTTTTAAATCAAATCTGCCTCTTGAAGAGCTGTCTGAACAGTCTCTAATGGTAAATGGGT
>NZ_JAPVZE010000027.1:0-2678 GCF_041432205.1 Streptococcus sp. 27098_8_51 | reverse complement strand
TGATAAAATGCTTCTGGTAGCGACTCTAGGAATCTTGCATAGTCCAAGCGAGCGATGGATTCATAGTCTTCTGCTTTGGACCCATCACCAGAAATCGTCACTAGGTCAATCTCCCAAACAAGCTCTTTGCCTGCCAGCTGATCGGTATAAGGAGCTGGTACAAAGGGTTCCTTTGGCAAAATCGTCTTGACTCCTTGGGCTAGGTGATAGATACCGTGCACCTTGCCTTGAGCATCTGGGTAAAATTTCACACTGGCAAGGTAGGCATCAGAGCCTTGAACCTTCTTGACCAACTCTTCAAAATGTGCCAATCCATCCTCAGCCAAAAAGCTCTCGAGGTATTCCTTATTGAGATAGATAGGAGCCAAGAGCCCTTGGCAATATACTAGACGAGCCGCTTTGTCAGATAGATAATGCTTGACCGTTTCTCGGAAATAAGCTTCAAAATCAAAGCCTTCTAGCCCTTCTACCACTTGCCCCAACTTGTTTGATAGGGCTTGGAGGAGAGCTTCTACAATCTCCCAGTCCGCTCTGGTAAGGAAGTCTGGAATCACCACTTGATAGCCTTTTCGGCTATCCGCATAGTTCACCTTGAAGAGAAATTGCGACTGACCTACAATCCCACACTCGATATACTCGAGACGATTGAGGGGCTGACGGAGATAGACCGCATCATAACTGTGTGACTCCAAGCCCTCCACCAAGGCCAAGATAGACTTGGCAGTCAAGACCTCCTGTTGTCCTAGAATGCTTTCTTTATTTGGGATAAAAAATGTTTTCGCCATAACTGGCCTCCTTTGAAATCGTTTACATATAGTATAACCTATTTTCCTGAAAGATACAGAAACAAATTTTAGATTTTTAGATAAAAAGCATAGAAAAACAGCCCCTAAGGGCTGTTTGCTTTATACAGTAGCGACTTGATCCAAGCTTTCACCGATAGCTGCTAGACGCTCGATCACTTCTGCTTGTGTCAATTCATTTTCTGAGACGTAGCGGTTGCGTGGGTGAACACGGCACTCGTGTGAGCATCCACGAAGGTACTTGTCTTCATTTTCTTCTGATGTTAGGATACGACGGTTACAGAAGGGATTTCCACAGTTGACATAACGTTCACATGGTGTTCCATCAAACCAGTCTTTCCCTACGATGGTTGGGTTGACATGGTTAACATCAACGGCGATACGCTCGTCAAAGACGTACATTTTCCCATCCCAAAGTTCACCTTGGACTTCTGGGTCTTTACCGTAAGTTGCGATTCCTCCGTGCAATTGGCCGACATCTTTATAGCCTTCACGGACCATCCAGCCTGAGAATTTCTCACAGCGAACTCCACCTGTACAGTAAACCACAACACGCTTGTCCATGAATTTTTCCTTGTTGTCACGGACCCATTGTGGCAACTCACGGAAGTTGCGGATGTCTGGACGGATAGCCCCACGGAAATGTCCTAGGTCGTACTCATAATCGTTACGTGTGTCAAGAACCACTGTATCTTCGTCAAGAAGGGCTTCTTTGAACTCTTTTGGAGACAAGTAAGCACCTGTTGTTTCAAGTGGGTTGATGTCGTTGTCAAAGTCATTGTCTTCCAAACCAAGGTGGACAATTTCTTTCTTGTAGCGAACAAACATCTTCTTGAAGGCTTGTTCACTTTCTTCGTCAATCTTGAACCAGAGGTCTTCCATACCTGGGAGGCTGTGAACGTAGTCCATGTATTTTTGAGTTGTTTCGTAGTCACCTGAAACAGTCCCGTTAATCCCCTCGTCAGCGACGAGGATACGGCCTTTGAGACCGATTGATTTACAGAAAGCCAAGTGATCTGCCGCAAATTGCTCTGCATTTTCAATTGGAGTATAGAGGTAGTAAAGTAAGACACGAATATCTTTTGCCATAAGATTTGTTCTCTTTTCTATTCTTAAATTTTCAGAATTTTTCATTCAACTATTCTAGTATACCCACTTGAGAAAACGAATGCAATTTATTTGACCGAAAATTATATAGAGAGACCTACCACTGCACTTCATCAGTAACCATAGCGAATCGCAGATAATTCTCTCAATTTTTTGATTTGCTTAGCTTGACTTTCTGACAAACCCAGCTTGTTATCAATCAACACACGTGAGATGTCAACGTTCATTTGGCTCAGAATAAATGGAGTAGAGGTTCCATCGTCCTTTAATCGTTTTTGATAAATCACTAACTGATTTTTCAGGGGAGCAAGTTGAGGCGCAACCTTTATATCTTCCAATAGATGATCAATGATGGTCATCGCTTCACAACGTCTTTCACTTCCTCCAGCAAACCATTTTAATGGTGTCATACTCATTTCCCTCCTGAAATTCGCTTATAAATTGAAAAACTATAATTCCTAACTCTCCAGCCAGTATTTTACCCAAACACCCTATGTAAAAAAGTCAGCAAAAATGGCAAGGTCGCTACAATATTATTGATTACATGCACCGCATAGGAAGGATAAATGCTCTTGGTATAACGGGTCAAACCAGCAAAGATGATTCCAGATGTTGTAAAAACGAAAATATCTAACAGACTAGGCAGGCTTGAAAAATGAGGGAGAGCAAATAAAATAGAAGGAAGAAGCAAATCAAGACCAAATCTCGAATCTTTAAAAAAGGCGTGTTGCAGTAATCCTCTATAGATTAACTCTTCCATCAGTGGAA
>NZ_JAPVZE010000026.1:0-2678 GCF_041432205.1 Streptococcus sp. 27098_8_51 | reverse complement strand
TGGTAAAATGCTGTTGGTAGCGACTCTAGGAATCTTGTATAATCCAAGCGAGCGATGGATTCGTAGTCTTCTGCTTTGGACCCATCACCAGAAATCGTCACTAGGTCAATCTCCCAAACAAGCTCCTTGCCTGCTAGCTGCTCGGTATAGGGTGCTGGCACAAAGGGCTCCTTAGGTAAAATCGTCTTGACTCCCTGGGCTAGGTGGTAGATACCGTGTACCTTGCCTTGGGCGTCTGGGTAAAATTTTACACTGGCAAGGTAGGCATCAGAGCCTTGAACCTTCTTGACCAGTTCTTCAAAACGTGCCAATCCATCCTCAGCCAAAAAGCTCTCGAGGTATTCCTTATTGAGATAGATAGGGGCCAAGAGCCCTTGGCAATATACTAGACGAGCCGCTTTGTCAGATAGATAATGCTTGACCGTTTGTCGGAAATAAGCTTCAAAATCAAAGCCTTCTAGCCCTTCTACCACTTGCCCCAACTTGTTTGATAGGGCTTGGAGGAGAGCTTCTACAATCTCCCAGTCCGCTCTGGTAAGGAAGTCTGGAATCACCACTTGATAGCCTTTTCGGCTATCCGCATAGTTCACCTTGAAGAGAAATTGCGACTGACCTACAATCCCACACTCGATATACTCGAGACGATTGAGGGGCTGACGGAGATAGACCGCATCATAACTGTGTGACTCCAAACCCTCCACCAAGGCCAAGATAGACTTGGCAGTCAAGACCTCCTGTTGTCCTAGAATGCTTTCTTTATTTGGGATAAAAAATGTTTTCGCCATAACTGGCCTCCTTTGAAATCGTTTACATATAGTATAACCTATTTTCCTGAAAGATACAGAAACAAATTTTAGATTTTTAGATAAAAAGCATAGAAAAACAGCCCCTAAGGGCTGTTTGCTTTATACAGTAGCGACTTGATCCAAGCTTTCACCGATAGCTGCTAGACGCTCGATCACTTCTGCTTGTGTCAATTCATTTTCTGAGACGTAGCGGTTGCGTGGGTGAACACGGCACTCGTGTGAGCATCCACGAAGGTACTTGTCTTCATTTTCTTCTGATGTTAGGATACGACGGTTACAGAAGGGATTTCCACAGTTGACATAACGTTCACATGGTGTTCCATCAAACCAGTCTTTCCCTACGATGGTTGGGTTAACATGGTTAACATCGACGGCAATACGCTCGTCAAAGACGTACATTTTCCCATCCCAAAGCTCACCTTGAACTTCTGGGTCTTTACCGTAAGTTGCGATTCCTCCGTGCAATTGGCCGACATCTTTGTAGCCTTCACGAACCATCCAACCTGAGAATTTCTCACAGCGAACCCCACCTGTACAGTAAACCACGACACGCTTGTCCATGAATTTTTCCTTGTTGTCGCGGACCCACTGTGGTAACTCACGGAAGTTGCGGATGTCTGGGCGGATAGCCCCACGGAAATGTCCTAGGTCGTACTCATAATCGTTACGTGTGTCAAGGACAACTGTATCTTCGTCAAGAAGGGCTTCTTTAAACTCTTTTGGAGACAAGTAAGCACCTGTTGTTTCAAGTGGGTTGATGTCATTATCAAAGTCGTTGTCTTCCAAACCAAGGTGGACAATTTCTTTCTTGTAGCGAACAAACATCTTCTTAAAAGCTTGTTCACTTTCTTCGTCAATCTTGAACCAGAGGTCTTCCATGCCTGGGAGGCTGTGAACGTAGTCCATGTATTTTTGAGTTGTTTCGTAGTCACCTGAAACTGTTCCGTTGATTCCCTCGTCAGCGACTAGGATACGGCCTTTGAGGCCAATTGATTTACAGAAAGCCAAGTGGTCTGCAGCAAATTGCTCTGCATTTTCAATTGGAGTATAGAGGTAGTAAAGTAAGACACGAATATCTTTTGCCATAAGATTTGTTCTCTTTTCTATTCTTAAATTTTCAGAATTTTTCATTCAACTATACTAGTATACCCACTTGAGAAAACGAATGCAATTTATTTGACCGGAAATTGTTGAAAGAGTCCTACCCCTGCACTTCATCAGTAACCATAGCGAATCGCAGATAATTCTCTCAATTTTTTGATTTGCTTAGCTTGACTTTCTGACAAACCCAGCTTATTGTCAATCAACACACGTGAGATGTCAACGTTCATTTGGCTCAGAATAAATGGAGTAGAGGTTCCATCATCCTTTAATCGTTTTTTATAAATCACTAACTGATTTTTCAAGGGAGTAAGTTGAGGCGCAGCCTTTATATCTTCCAATAGATGATCAATGATGGTCATCGCTTCACAACGCCTTTCTCTACCTCCATCGAACCATTTTAATGGTGTCATACTCATTTCCCTCCTGAAATTCACTTATAAATTGAAAAACTATAATTCCTAACTCTCCAGCCAGTATTTTACCCAAACGCCCTATGTAAAAACGTCAGCAGAAATGGCAATGTCGCTACAATATTATTGATCACATGCACCGCATAGGAAGGATAAATGCTCTTGGTATAACGGGTCAAACCAGCAAAAATGATTCCAGATGTTGCAAAGACGAAGATATCTAACAGACTAGGAAGGCTTGAAAAATGAGGGAGAGCAAATAAAATGGACGGAAGAAGCAAATCAAGAGCAAATCTCGAATCTTTAAAAAAGGCGTGTTGCAGTAATCCTCTATAGATTAACTCTTCCATCAGTGGAA
>NZ_JAPVZE010000025.1:0-4442 GCF_041432205.1 Streptococcus sp. 27098_8_51 | reverse complement strand
TTCTCAGTTACTTTGGATAAGTCCTCGAGCTATTAGTATTAGTCCGCTACATGTGTCGCCACACTTCCACTTCTAACCTATCTACCTGATCATCTCTCAGGGCTCTTACTGATATAAAATCATGGGAAATCTCATCTTGAGGTGGGTTTCACACTTAGATGCTTTCAGCGTTTATCCCTTCCCTACATAGCTACCCAGCGATGCCTTTGGCAAGACAACTGGTACACCAGCGGTAAGTCCACTCTGGTCCTCTCGTACTAGGAGCAGATCCTCTCAAATTTCCTACGCCCGCGACGGATAGGGACCGAACTGTCTCACGACGTTCTGAACCCAGCTCGCGTGCCGCTTTAATGGGCGAACAGCCCAACCCTTGGGACCGACTACAGCCCCAGGATGCGACGAGCCGACATCGAGGTGCCAAACCTCCCCGTCGATGTGAACTCTTGGGGGAGATAAGCCTGTTATCCCCAGGGTAGCTTTTATCCGTTGAGCGATGGCCCTTCCATACGGAACCACCGGATCACTAAGCCCGACTTTCGTCCCTGCTCGAGTTGTAGCTCTCGCAGTCAAGCTCCCTTATACCTTTACACTCTGCGAATGATTTCCAACCATTCTGAGGGAACCTTTGGGCGCCTCCGTTACCTTTTAGGAGGCGACCGCCCCAGTCAAACTGCCCGTCAGACACTGTCTCCGATAGGGATAACCTATCCGGGTTAGAGTGGCCATAACACAAGGGTAGTATCCCAACAACGTCTCCTTCGAAACTGGCGTCCCGATCTCATAGACTCCTACCTATCCTGTACATGTGGTACAGACACTCAATATCAAACTGCAGTAAAGCTCCATGGGGTCTTTCCGTCCTGTCGCGGGTAACCTGCATCTTCACAGGTACTAAAATTTCACCGAGTCTCTCGTTGAGACAGTGCCCAAATCATTACGCCTTTCGTGCGGGTCGGAACTTACCCGACAAGGAATTTCGCTACCTTAGGACCGTTATAGTTACGGCCGCCGTTTACTGGGGCTTCAATTCATACCTTCGGATTACTCCTAAGCACTCCTCTTAACCTTCCAGCACCGGGCAGGCGTCACCCCCTATACATCATCTTACGATTTAGCAGAGAGCTGTGTTTTTGATAAACAGTTGCTTGGGCCTATTCACTGCGGCTGACCTAAAGTCAGCACCCCTTCTCCCGAAGTTACGGGGTCATTTTGCCGAGTTCCTTAACGAGAGTTCTCTCGCTCACCTGAGGCTACTCGCCTCGACTACCTGTGTCGGTTTGCGGTACGGGTAGAGTATGTTTAAACGCTAGAAGCTTTTCTTGGCAGTGTGACGTCACTAACTTCGCTACTAAACTTCGCTCCCCATCACAGCTCAATGTTATAGATATAAGCATTTGACTCATATCACACCTCACTGATTAGACAGACACTTCCATTCGTCTGCTTTAGTTAGCCTACTGCGTCCCTCCATCACTACATACTCTAGTACAGGAATATCAACCTGTTGTCCATCGGATACACCTTTCGGTCTCTCCTTAGGTCCCGACTAACCCAGGGCGGACGAGCCTTCCCCTGGAAACCTTAGTCTTACGGTGGACAGGATTCTCACCTGTCTTTCGCTACTCATACCGGCATTCTCACTTCTATGCGTTCCAGCACTCCTCACGGTATACCTTCTTCACACATAGAACGCTCTCCTACCATACCTATAAAGGTATCCACAGCTTCGGTAAATTGTTTTAGCCCCGGTACATTTTCGGCGCAGGGTCACTCGACTAGTGAGCTATTACGCACTCTTTGAATGAATAGCTGCTTCTAAGCTAACATCCTAGTTGTCTGTGCAACCCCACATCCTTTTCCACTTAACAATTATTTTGGGACCTTAGCTGGTGGTCTGGGCTGTTTCCCTTTCGACTACGGATCTTAGCACTCGCAGTCTGACTGCCGACCATAATTCATTGGCATTCGGAGTTTATCTGAGATTGGTAATCCGGGATGGACCCCTCACCCAAACAGTGCTCTACCTCCAAGAATCTTGATGTCGACGCTAGCCCTAAAGCTATTTCGGAGAGAACCAGCTATCTCCAAGTTCGTTTGGAATTTCTCCGCTACCCACAAGTCATCCAAGCACTTTTCAACGTGCCCTGGTTCGGTCCTCCAGTGCGTCTTACCGCACCTTCAACCTGCTCATGGGTAGGTCACATGGTTTCGGGTCTACGACATGATACTAAGGCGCCCTATTCAGACTCGGTTTCCCTGCGGCTCCGTCTCTTCAACTTAACCTCGCATCATATCGTAACTCGCCGGTTCATTCTACAAAAGGCACGCTCTCACCCATTAACGGGCTCGAACTTGTTGTAGGCACACGGTTTCAGGTTCTATTTCACTCCCCTCCCGGGGTGCTTTTCACCTTTCCCTCACGGTACTGGTTCACTATCGGTCACTAGGGAGTATTTAGGGTTGGGAGATGGTCCTCCCAGATTCCGACGGGATTTCACGTGTCCCGCCGTACTCAGGATACTGCTAGGTACAAAGACTATTTTAAATACGAGGCTATTACTCTCTTTGGCTGATCTTCCCAAATCATTCTTCTATAATCTTTGAGTCCACATTGCAGTCCTACAACCCCGAAGAGTAAACTCTTCGGTTTGCCCTCCTGCCGTTTCGCTCGCCGCTACTAAGGCAATCGCTTTTGCTTTCTCTTCCTGCAGCTACTTAGATGTTTCAGTTCACTGCGTCTTCCTCCTCACATCCTTAACAGATGCGGGTAACAGGTAGTACCTGTTGGGTTCCCCCATTCGGAAATCCCTGGATCATCGCTTACTTACAGCTACCCAAGGCATATCGTCGTTTGTCACGTCCTTCTTCGGCTCCTAGTGCCAAGGCATCCACCGTGCGCCCTTATTAACTTAACCTTATTTTTTGACCTTTCAGTCATAAACTCTTTTAATACTACAGCGTTTCGGTTTATTTTCTTGTTACTATTTGATATAGATATTCAATTTTCAATGTGCATTACTTGGTGATCTCTCACCAATGGAGCCTAGCGGGATCGAACCGCTGACCTCCTGCGTGCAAAGCAGGCGCTCTCCCAGCTGAGCTAAGGCCCCACAAGACCTCTCAAGACTAAACAAGACCAATGTGCAGTTCCTTATCCTTAGAAAGGAGGTGATCCAGCCGCACCTTCCGATACGGCTACCTTGTTACGACTTCACCCCAATCATCTATCCCACCTTAGGCGGCTGGCTCCTAAAAGGTTACCTCACCGACTTCGGGTGTTACAAACTCTCGTGGTGTGACGGGCGGTGTGTACAAGGCCCGGGAACGTATTCACCGCGGCGTGCTGATCCGCGATTACTAGCGATTCCGACTTCATGTAGGCGAGTTGCAGCCTACAATCCGAACTGAGACTGGCTTTAAGAGATTAGCTTGCCGTCACCGGCTTGCGACTCGTTGTACCAGCCATTGTAGCACGTGTGTAGCCCAGGTCATAAGGGGCATGATGATTTGACGTCATCCCCACCTTCCTCCGGTTTATTACCGGCAGTCTCGCTAGAGTGCCCAACTGAATGATGGCAACTAACAATAGGGGTTGCGCTCGTTGCGGGACTTAACCCAACATCTCACGACACGAGCTGACGACAACCATGCACCACCTGTCACCTCTGTCCCGAAGGAAAACTCTATCTCTAGAGCGGTCAGAGGGATGTCAAGACCTGGTAAGGTTCTTCGCGTTGCTTCGAATTAAACCACATGCTCCACCGCTTGTGCGGGCCCCCGTCAATTCCTTTGAGTTTCAACCTTGCGGTCGTACTCCCCAGGCGGAGTGCTTAATGCGTTAGCTGCGGCACTAAACCCCGGAAAGGGTCTAACACCTAGCACTCATCGTTTACGGCGTGGACTACCAGGGTATCTAATCCTGTTTGCTCCCCACGCTTTCGAGCCTCAGCGTCAGTTACAAGCCAGAGAGCCGCTTTCGCCACCGGTGTTCCTCCATATATCTACGCATTTCACCGCTACACATGGAATTCCACTCTCCCCTCTTGCACTCAAGTTAAACAGTTTCCAAAGCGTACTATGGTTAAGCCACAGCCTTTAACTTCAGACTTATCTAACCGCCTGCGCTCGCTTTACGCCCAATAAATCCGGACAACGCTCGGGACCTACGTATTACCGCGGCTGCTGGCACGTAGTTAGCCGTCCCTTTCTGGTAAGATACCGTCACAGTGTGAACTTTCCACTCTCACACTCGTTCTTCTCTTACAACAGAGCTTTACGATCCGAAAACCTTCTTCACTCACGCGGCGTTGCTCGGTCAGACTTCCGTCCATTGCCGAAGATTCCCTACTGCTGCCTCCCGTAGGAGTCTGGGCCGTGTCTCAGTCCCAGTGTGGCCGATCACCCTCTCAGGTCGGCTATGTATCGTCGCCTTGGTGAGCCGT
>NZ_JAPVZE010000024.1:0-4899 GCF_041432205.1 Streptococcus sp. 27098_8_51 | reverse complement strand
ACAAGACGAGATTGTCATTGATTTTGATGGCAATGAGGTCATCTACCCACGTAACGAATGGTACAAGATTCGACTAGCCTATGCCATGAGTATTCATAAATCTCAGGGGAGTGAGTTTCCCGTTGTCATCCTGCCCATCACCAGTGCTAGCAAGCGCATGCTGGAGCGAAATCTCATCTACACAGCTATCACACGGGCCAAGAGCAAGCTCATCCTTCTTGGCGAATTACAGGCCTTTGACTATGCAGTCAAGCATATCGGGACTGCCCGCAAGACCTATCTGATTGAGCGTTTCAGTGATTTAATTGAAACTAATATTGAAGAAAGCAAACAAGCCTTCTCTGAAACTGCCACACCAAGTGACTCTGAACAATTCTACATCCTCACCGAGGAAAACTGGTCTAGCATCCCAGCCATGATCGGGATTACAGATGCAGACCTCAAAGAGATTTTTGGATAATAGTGCAACAGAAAACCCACCTAGTCAGGTGGGCTTTTTCTCTTTTAAGATTATTTAACTGTTGCAGTGCTTGTGATCAATTCAACAGCTTTTTTGATAGTGATATCGTGTTTCAACATGTCAGCTGAAAGCAAGTTTTGTACTTGTGCAACTTCCATGTTGTAGTCTGCTGCCAATTGCTCGATTTCTTTTTGGATTTCTTCTTCTGAAGCGTCAAATCCTTCAGCCTTGGCAACTGCTTCGATAACAAGGTTAGTCTTCGTACGTGACTCAGCTTCTGCTTCGTATTGTTTGTGAAGGTCTTCTTGAGTAGTTCCTGTGATTTGGAAGTACATGTCAGGGTTGATACCTTGGCGTTGCAAGTTTCCAAGGAATTCATTTACTGAACGGTGAACTTCTTCATGGATCATTTCTTCTGGAAGTTCTACGATTTCAGCGTTTTCTACAGCTTTATCGATTGCTGCACCTTCAACGGCATCTTTGTAAGCTTCTTCTTTCGCAGCAGTCAATTCTTTGCGGTATTTTTCTTTCAATTCGTCAAGAGTTTCCACTTCTTCGTCGATATCTTTTGCAAGTTCATCATCAAGAGCTGGAACTTCTTTAGCTTTTACTTCGTGGATAGTTGTTACGAATTTAGCTTCTTTACCTGCAAGGTCTTCTGCTTGGTAGTCTTCTGGGAATGTTACAACTACATCAACAGTTTCGCCAGCTGAGTGTCCAACCAATTGGTCTTCAAAACCAGGGATGAATTGACCTGAACCAAGTCCAAGTGAGAAGTTTTCACCTTTTCCACCGTCAAATTCAACACCGTCAATAGAACCAACGAAGTCAATAACAACAGTGTCGCCATTTTCAGCAGCGCCTTCTTTGATAACCAATTCAGCCAAGTTGTTGCGTTCGCGTTCGATACGTTCTTCAACGTCAGCGTCAGTTACTTCTTTTTCTACATCAACTGATACTTCAAGGTTTTTGTAGTCACCCAATTTTACTTCAGGTTTTGTCACGACTTCAGCAGTGATAACCCAGTCTTGACCTTTTTCCATTGAAGTTACGTCAATTTTTGGTTGCGCAACGACTTCAAGACCAGCTTCTTTTACTGCAGCTTCATAAGCGTTTGGCAAAAGTGCGTTCATTGCATCTTGATAAAGAGCTTCTTCACCAAATTTTTGGTCGAAGATAGGGCGTGGAAGGTGACCTTTACGGAAACCAGGAACGTTAAGAGTTTTCTTTACTGAGTTAAATACACGGTCCAATTCTGGTTTGATTTGGTCTTGAGAGATTGTGAAAGTCAAGACACCACGGTTTGTTTCTTTGTTTTCAAATGATACAGACATTCTGTCATTTCTCCTTAAAATTTTTAATACAGTCCATTATACCATATAATAGCGACTTTTTTCAAGTAATGAATGCGCTTTTCAATAGTGCTAGAGGTACTTGCTCGCTTCCTTGATACTAAGTTCAGCCATTCGTTTCCTATTTTTTTCAATAAAACGTGCTACCCATTCGGGATTGATTTTAGAGTAGTCTCTTAGAGCCCAGCCGATGGCTTTGGTGATGAAAAATTCTGTCTGGTCCAGATTGTTGAGCAGAATCTTTTCCATCAGTTGGACATTTGTTTTCTCTTTTCTTAACAACTGGTGGTCAATAGCGACTCGTCTCAGCCAGATATTGTCTGAGAGGCTCCATTTTAAAATCACTTCTTCAAGTTCCTGATGGTCGGCCACCAAACTTCCTACTACTCGATCTAGGATATCTACCGTGTCCCACCAGGACTTGGTCACGACCAGACGCTCAAGTTTAGGCAAATCGTCCTTCGTTAGATAAGACTGCATAGCTTTCAAATAGTTGGCAGCCACATATTGGTATTCTCTAGGTTCCTTTTCCCAGCAAGTGTCTACAAAATCCCAATCGATAATTCTTGTTTTTTTCGCGCTTGGAAAGTATTTTTTATAGAGTGCATTTCTTTCAGGACCTGCAATACCTAAAAAGGGAAATTGATGGCGCATATAGGCTTCCATAGGCCCTGCTTTTTCAGGGTCTTTTGCTGCTTCTAGCTCCTCAAGTAAATCTGCAAGACTCATCTAAAAGTCCTCCTGCCCTACCAAGTGGTGCTGAAAGGCATAGACTGCAGCCTGAGTGCGATCGCTGACCTCAAGCTTGGCTAGGATGTTGGATACATGGGTCTTCACCGTCTTTAGGGAGATAAAGAGTTCATCTGCAATGCGCTGATTTTCATAGCCCTTGGCGATGAGTTGAAGCACGTCTCGCTCACGCGCAGTCAGTTCTTCATGAAGCTCTATATGATTGCGGTGGTATTCGACTTTCTTACTAACTTCTTGCTCAATGGCCAACTCCCCAGCAGCAACCTTACGAACTGCATGAAGCAGTTCGTCTGCACTAGAAGTCTTGAGCATATAACCTTTGGCACCAGCGTTCAAGACTGGCATGATTTTTTCATTGTCCAAGTAAGAGGTCACAATCAAAATCTTGGCTTCAGGCCATTCTTTGAGGATGGACAAGGTTGCATCAATCCCATTTATCTCAGGCATGACAATATCCATGACAATGACATCTGGACGCAATTCCAAGGCCAAGTCAATACCTTGAGCCCCATTGGCAGCTTCGCCCACAACTTCTACATCGTCTTGGAGGTCAAAATAGCTTTTCAAGCCCAATCGGACCATTTCATGGTCATCTACCAGTAAAATTTTCATCTCTACTCCTTTATGATTCCTTATCTAACAGGGGAATACGGATATCGACCGCCAGTCCTTGCTTAGGTGCTGTCAAGAGTTGAACCGTTCCTGCCATATCTTCGACTCGCTCCTTGATGTTTCGCAGTCCATAACTCAAGTCATCTAAACTCCCCAACAGGAAACCAATCCCATTATCCACCACCTTCAGCTGCAATTCAACATCTGTCTGATAGAGGTAGACATCCAAACAAGATGCCTGGGCATGGCGAAGGGTATTGCTAATCAATTCCTGCAAAATGCGGAAGATATGCTCTTCGATTTTCTTGGGCAATTTAGACACATTTTGCTTGAGACTAACCTTGAGATCACTCTTGTCCTCAAGCTCTTTTAAGAGGATTTGAATCCCCTCAATCAAACTCTTCTCTTCCAACTCAACTGGTCGCAAATGCAAGAGCAAGACCCGCAAATCTTTCTGGGCAGTCTCTAGGATGGCTGCGACACTTTGCAACTGGGTCTGCATCTTTTCTCTATCCAGCTTCAAAGCCTGCTGACTGACACCTGATAAAATCATATGGGCCGCAAACAACTCCTGACTAACCGTATCATGTAAGTCACGTGCTATCCGCTTCCGTTCTTTCTCGATGATTGCTTCTTCCCTGACCAGGCCTTGATTTTCAGCCTTTTGAACAGCCTCTGTCAAGAGGTTGAGCTTGCCAGACAAGGACTTAAAACTGGCATCCAAGTCTGGATCTGCAAAGGCAACCACCTCTTTTCCTGCTAGCAGTCGCTTGAGATTGACCTGCATTTTTCTGCGAGAGACTTCTTCTATCACGCACCAAAAGAGGACAAAAAAGAAGGTCATGGAAAGGCTAAAGACCAAGATCAAGAAGATGAGTTTCTCTGTTTTCTCGATATCCTGTAGCAAATAGGACCAATCAAGATTTAGAATATCAAGCAGACTATTAGCCAAAAAGAGAATAAAGAGGAGTGAAGTCAGGCCGATTAACAGATAAGATTGCTTTTTCATCCTCTGACCACCTCCACATCGCCAACCATAGTAGTTAGGAAAATCTTGACACTCTTGTTACTCTTGAGATAGTCTCTGGTCTCCTGATGATAGTGTTCATTGCGAAGGGATTTCTTGGGTTGATGGAGGAAAGTAAGATCTCCATAAAGACAGTTAACACTGAGGCTGATTTCCACATCAACAGGTACGATAATCCTAGTCGTTCCGACCATCTTTCTAAGGATAATGACATTGTCATGATTGGTTAGGATAACTCTTTCCAAATGAATGGTGTCCTTGCCCATGAGGCGAAAGAGGTTGATATCGTCAAACTGGCAGGTCTGGTGACTAGAGAAATGATGGAGATTACCAAACCAAGGATTGCGTTCATTTTTAACCGTCACCACCTCTTCAAAGACCAAGTCCGTCTCCTCTCTTTCTTGATTCATCATTGGATAGAGAAGAAAGAGACTGTAGATCACCGCTACAAAGATGGCTAAAATCACAAAGGGATTGAGCATGACGATGAAAAAGAAAAGAATAGTCGTTACAAGGAGGAAGACGTTGTTGCCCTCTTTACCTGTATAATAGCGCAGCAAGAGCAAAAAGAGGAACAGAATCAGCAGAAAACGCGAAAAATGCTCTGATACCATCAAAATCAGAGCTCCCGTCAACAGACAGGCTTCAATAAATAAAAAGATTTGAAATTTTTTCATAGATGCATCCTCTCCCTTCTA
>NZ_JAPVZE010000023.1:0-6390 GCF_041432205.1 Streptococcus sp. 27098_8_51 | reverse complement strand
TTTTCACGATTTGCGTCAATTTTTTGACGAATTTCTGAAATGTCCATAGATACTCCTTTTCATATCGTTTTATTATACCATAATCTCTCATTTCTTTCCATATTTTGCTTTTCACCGCTTTTGATTGCAAAAGAAAAGAGGCTCTAAAGCCTCTTGTTTAAAGGACTTTAGCAGAGGTATGAGTGATCTCCTCCACTTGAATTCCTTCTTTTTCAAACTTATCCTTTAATGCAGTCAAATCGATTTTTCCATCAATTTGAACTTCGATGACGACCTTGCCATCCTTACGTGGAATGTTTACAGTATGGGAAATATTTAAATCCTCTTCTACAATTAAAGCTACAATTTTCCCCAGTACTCCGACTTCATTTTCTGTAATGAAACGAACACGAATCCCCTCTTCTCCGTATCCGGCGATTTCCAAGAAAGCCTGAAAAACATCGCGGTCTGTAATGACGCCGTAGACCTGATGATTGTCTACGACTGGTAATATCCCAATTTTATTTTTCAGCATCAGGTAGGTCGCATCTTCTAGACTAGCATAGCCAGAAACCGTCACGACATCTCGAATCATTACATCTTTTACTTTGGTTTTATTCAGAAGATAATTCATCTCATAGATAGAGAGACTGGTTGCTTTAGATGGGCTGGCTTCCGCAATGGTTCCTTCTGTTACCAATCCGACTAATTGATCGTTTTCGATAACAGGTAAACGGTGCAAACCTTGCTCGCGCATCAAATCTGCTGCGTGTGCTACAGTCGTATCTGGACTGATATAAACTACCTTACGGGTCATGAAATCTTTAACTGCCATGAGACTTCTCCTTCTATATTACTACTTTTATTATACACTTTCTTAGAAAATCTATCAAACGCTTTCATCTCTTTTTCAAGATTTTGAATAATCTGAGTCTTTTACAAAAAAGAGCTCTAATCTAGAGCCCTATATGTGCAAGTTAGCAAACATTATTTATATTTCTTTCAGTTGTTAAGGATACTACCAACTAGTATTGAAAACCTAGTATCATCTCCATCCACAACCTAAACTAGTCTCCCAGACTAGTTTAGCCACCTAGATATGCTTTTCTGACTTCATCTGATGATGCGAGTTCTTTTCCTGTTCCTGATAGGACAATCTTGCCTGTTTCAAGTACATAACCACGGTCAGAGATTGCAAGGGCCTTGTTAGCGTTCTGTTCAATTAGGAGAACCGTTGTTCCTTGCTTCTGAATATCTTGAATGATATCGAAAATTTCTTGGATAAAGATCGGGGCAAGTCCCATTGACGGCTCATCCAAGAGAAGGAGCTTAGGTGTAGACATGAGAGCGCGTCCCATAGCCAGCATCTGCTGTTCACCACCTGAAAGAGTTGCCGCATCTTGGTTTTTACGTTCTTCCAAACGAGGGAAGCGAGAAAAGACTTTTTTCAAGTTGGCTTGATTTTCTTCTCGATTTTTCTTCAAGAAAGCTCCCATTTCCAAGTTTTCCATAACAGTCAAACCTGGGAAAACATGGCGTCCCTCAGGAACTTGTGATAGACCAGCTGCCACGATTTTTTGGGCTGGCAACTTTTGAATTTCTTTGCCTAAAAACTGAATTTTTCCAGCACTTGGACGAACCAAACCTGAAAGAGTACGAAGAATAGTTGTTTTACCAGCACCATTAGCACCAATCAAAGAAACAACTTCACCTTCATTGACCTCAAAACTTACATCACGAACTGCTTGGATCATACCGTAATGCACAGAGAGGTTTTCAACTTTTAACATAGACATTAGGCTTCACCTCCTAGATAAGCTTCGATAACGCGTTTGTTGTTCTTGATCTCATCCGGAGTCCCATGAGCGATCAACCGACCATATTCAAGAACATAGATACGCTCAGTAACTTCCATAACCAAATTCATGTCGTGTTCAATGAGCATGATGGTAATTTTAAATTCATCTTTGATACGACGGATCAATTCTGTCAATTCAGCCGTTTCTTGTGGATTCATACCAGCTGCAGGTTCGTCCAAAAAGAGGATCTTAGGTTCAGTTGCCAGAGCACGAACAATTTCTAATCGACGTTGTTGACCATAGGCCAGATTCTTGGCAAGAGTATTTGCGTCACCATCCAAATCAAAAATCTCCAGCAAGTCCAAAGCTTTGCTTTTTAATTCTTCCTCATTCTTATAAAAAGCTGGTAGGCGTAGGAAGCTCGCAAGGACATGTTGTTTATGATGATTGCTAAATGCAATCAAAACATTTTCCAAAACTGTCAAGTCCTTGAACAAACGAATATTTTGGAAGGTACGACTGAGACCAAGTGAGGCAATCTTATAGGGAGTTTTCCCATTTAGGAGGTGACCATCTAGTGTCACAGTACCTTCGCTTGGTTCATAAACGCCGGTCAAGAGATTGAAAAGGGTTGTTTTACCAGCCCCGTTTGGTCCAATCAGACCAACCAATTCTCCCTCATTCAATTCAAGAGTGACATCTCCAACAGCTGTTAGACCGCCAAAATGTTTGGTTAACTGTTTAACTTCAAGTAATGCCATTAGTTTTGTCCCTCCTTCTTCGATTTTTTAAAGAAACGTGATAGACTCAATTCCCATGTCCCAAGAAGTCCACCTGGTCTGAAAATCATGACCAATACAAGAGCCAAAGCGTAGATAATCATACGTACGCTTGCTACATCCTGAAGGAGCATATTTAAAATTCCTAAAACAATCGCTGAAACGATGGTACCAGTAATGGATCCAAGTCCACCAAATACAACGATAATCAACACATTGATGGAATTAATAAAGGTGTAATCTTTTGGGACAACAGATCCGATAAAACCGGCCTGAAGTGAACCAGCAATACTTGCTGTAATAGCACCAAAGACAAAAGCGATAATCTTGATCTTTGTAGTGTTTACCCCAACAGACTCTGCAGCAATCTCATCCTCACGAACAGATAGAGTAGAGCGTCCAATTGGACTACGTAAGAAGTTGAGAGTTGCAATAGTTGTGATCACCACAAATAGATAAACCATTTGCCAGTTGGTAAAGTTTGGAATACCCAAGATACCAGCAGCACCGTTGGTCAAACTACCACCATTAATGATAAAGATACGAATGATTTCTGAAACACCTAGTGTCGCAACAGCCAGGTAGTCACCCTTTAAACGAAGCGTTGGAATCCCAACGAGCAAAGCGACTGCACCAGAAATCAAAGCGCCCAAGACCATCGCTCCAAAGAAGGCACCATAGGTTGGTGATTTTGAACCAATAATCGCTGCTGCATAAGCCCCAATCGCCATAAAACCTGCATGACCAAGTGAGAATTGTCCTGAAAAACCAACGATTAAGTTCAAGCCTACTGCAAGGATGATATTAATCCCAATTTGTTCTAAAATTTGGACATGGAATAGATTAAGAACACCAGCAGAAACCAGTACACTAATCAATCCATAACCCGCTAACAGAAGGAATAACCAGAGAATATTTACTTTAAGATTTGTCTTCATTGTTTACACCTTCTCTTTCACATTCTTACCAAGGATACCTGCAGGTCGAACAATCAGAATCAAAAGCAAGATTCCATATACGATAGCATCACGGAAATCAGACATACCGAAGGCAGTAGCAAATGTTTCCAACAAGCCAATCACAAATCCCCCTAGAGCTGCACCAGGAATAATCCCGATACCACCGAGAACGGCCGCAACGAATGATTTTAGACCTGGAGTCACACCCATCAAAGGTTCAAGAGAGTTGTAGTAAAGGGCAATGAGAACACCTGCTGCACCAGCAAGGGCTGAACCCAAAGCAAAGGTAAAGCTGATTGTGCGATTTACATTAATTCCCATCAATTGAGCTGCGTCACTATCAACTGATACCGCACGCATGGCTTTCCCCATTTTTGTTTTTTGGACGATTAATTGCAATAAAACCATCAAGAGTACAGAAACTGCTAAAATCATCAATTGAACATTTGTCAAGCTAATTGGTCCCAAGTCAAAGCGGACTGTTTCAATTGCTTGAGGGAAGGCACGAGTATTAGCACCTACTAGATAAACCATTCCGTATTCCAGTAGGAAAGACACTCCGATGGCAGTAATCAATACAGCAATACGTGTAGAGTGTCGTAAAGGACGGTAGGCAAGAAACTCAATCACAACACCAAGCAGCGCAGTCCCTGCCATTGAAATAATTAAAGCTAAAAAGAAATCCATTTGGAAAGAATTAATCAAAAAGTAACCAATAAAGGCACCCATCATGTAAATATCACCGTGGGCGAAGTTGATGAGTTTGATAATTCCATAAACCATGGTATAACCCAGAGCCAAAAGTGCATAAACACTACCCAGAATTAAACCATTCACAAGTTGTTGGAGCATAGCATTCACTCTTTTCTATCCTTATTTTTTAGAAAATTTCATTATTTTCACAAGTTCATAAACACCGAAACAGGGAGTGAGTCAAAGGCTCATTCCCCATTTCAATTACTATTCTAATGTTATGGTTTTACAACTTCTGCTTCTTCAACTTTACCATTGTTCATGGTCATCATGTAAGCAGTTTTCACTGTATTGTGGTCAGCATCAAAGCTTGTCTGACCAGTTACACCATCAAAATCTTTGGTTTTAGCAAGGTTGTCCTTGATTTCACCTGAGTTTTTAGCACCTTTTGCAGCATTTGCTACTAGGTAAACTGAGTCATAGGCTAAAGCTGAGAATGTTGAAGGCTCTTCGTTGTATTTAGCACGGTATGCTTCAAGGAAAGCTTTAGCTTTTGCAGAAACATCAACTGTGGTGGAGAATCCAGAGATGAAGTAAATGTTTGATGCTCTTTCAGCAGTTGCTTGTTGAACAAATTCTTCACCGTTAAATCCATCACCACCAACGATTGGTTTATCAATTCCCATACCACGAGCTTGGTTTACAATTTTACCTGCTTCTGTGTAGTAACCTGGAACAACGATAGCATCAAACTCTTTGCCTTTCATTTTAGTAAGGGCTGCTTGGAAGTCTGTATCACCTGCTACAAACGTTTCATCTGCTACAATCTCACCCTTGTAGGATTCGCGGAATGATTTAGCAATACCTTTAGCATAGTCACTAGCGTTGTCAGTATAAAGAACAACCTTCTTAGCATTCAATTTGTTTGTTACATAGTTAGAGATAATCTTCCCTTGGAAGCTATCTTGGAATGTTCCGATAAATAGGTAATCTTGACCTTTGGTCAAACCATCTTGTGTAGCACTTGGTGAAATCAATGGCACCCCAGCTTTAGTAGCGTTAGCTACAGCTGCAGCAGTTGCACCAGATGTCGCAGGTCCTACAATAGCTGCTACTTTTGATTGGGTAACAAGGTTTGTTGTAACAGAAGCTGCTTCAGCAGTTTCTGACTTGTTGTCTTTGTCTACAACTTCGATTTGTTTTCCATCAATTCCACCTGCAGCGTTGATTTCGTCTACAGCAAGTTGGGCACCTTTTTGTTCAGCTGTACCGTAAGCTGCCACAGCACCTGTCTCTTCAAAGTTAAAACCGATTTTAATTGTTTTTTCGTCTACTGGATTTCCAGTTGTGTTTGACGCTCCTGACTTGACCTCTCCACAGGCAGCAAGAAGAGCCACACTAGCAAGAGCCACAAAAGATAGGGCAAATTTTTTCTTCATTTTTAATCTCCTTATAGTTGTTTCAAAAAATAGTATGTTAAGAATATACCGAATTATCAGAAAATTGTCAATGTATTTGTTTAACTTTTTAAATGATAACGTTTTCTTCAGTCCGATAAAGATTCCCAACGAAGGGAGTTTCTAGCTCTTGAATATGGCAACGTCTAATTTTCTTGATATATCTTTCCTTACCTAATCTCTCAACTAAGTCATCTAGCTCCTCAGTTGGAACATAGAGCTGCAAGTAACGATGTTTTTTGGAATGGTAACAGATATCACCGTATTCCTGAAGTTTTTTTGCATCTCGATTATAGTAGAGATAGATGATTAATCCTGATCGATTTGTTTTTTCAAACATGAGGAGTCCTCTTTCTAAGAAATCTTCCCCTATTATACCAAAAAAAGCAAACTCCGTCGAGTTTACTTTCTAGGTTGCTTAACTTAACGAATTGTTGGCCATGATTTCATCAATAAAGCCATATTCAAGCGTTTCTTGGGCACTCATCCAGTAATCACGTTCTGCATCTGCATGAATTTGCTCGACTGATTTACCAGAGTTATCTGCAAGGATTTGCTCCAAAGTCTTACGAGTTTTGAGCAAGTGCTCTGCAGCGATTGCCATATCTGTCTGTTGGGTACCACCACCTGTACCACCCATTGGTTGGTGAATCATGTACTCTGCATTTGGAAGCATGAAACGTTTGCCTTTTGCGCCACTTGATGCAATGACAGTCCCCATGGA
>NZ_JAPVZE010000022.1:0-9235 GCF_041432205.1 Streptococcus sp. 27098_8_51 | reverse complement strand
GGTTCTGTCATCTTGTTTTCCAAGATGGCAATCTCTTCCTCTAAGCCTTCGAGGTCAAAGAGACCCCCTAAAAGAAGCTAATTTTTCACGATTTGCGTCAATTTTTTGACGAATTTCTGAAATGTCCATAGATACTCCTTTTCATATCGTTTTATTATACCATAATCTCTCATTTCTTTCCATATTTTGCTTTTCACCGCTTTTGATGGCAGAAGAAAAGAGGCTTTATAGCCTCTTGTTTAAAGGACTTTGGCAGAGGTATGAGTGATCTCCTCCACTTGAATTCCTTCTTTTTCAAACTTTTCCTTTAATGCAATCAAATCGATTTTTCCATCAATTTGAACTTCGATGACGACCTTGCCATCCTTACGTGGAATGTTGACAGTATGGGAAATATTTAAATCCTCCTCTACAATTAGAGCTACAATTTTCCCCAGTACTCCGACTTCATTTTCTGTAATGAAACGAACACGAATCCCCTCTTCTCCGTATCCAGCGATTTCCAAGAAAGCCTGAAAAACATCGCGGTCTGTAATGACGCCGTAGACCTGATGATTGTCTACGACTGGTAATATCCCAATTTTATTTTTCAGCATCAGGTAGGTCGCATCTTCTAGACTAGCATAGCCAGAAACCGTCACGACATCTCGAATCATTACATCTTTTACTTTGGTTTTATTCAGAAGATAATTCATCTCATAGATAGAGAGACTGGTTGCTTTAGATGGGCTGGCTTCCGCAATGGTTCCTTCTGTTACCAATCCGACTAATTGATCGTTTTCGATAACAGGTAAACGGTGCAAACCTTGCTCGCGCATCAAATCTGCTGCATGTGCTACAGTCGTATCTGGACTGATATAAACTACCTTACGGGTCATGAAATCTTTAACTGCCATGAGACTTCTCCTTCTATATTGCTACTTTTATTATACACTTTCTTAGAAAATCTATCAAACGCTTTCATCTCTTTTTCAAGATTTTGAATAATCTGAGAAATTTGCATAAAATGCCAGTATAAATTAAGAGGGAACCATAGTCCCCTCTCTTCTTAAATCGTAACAGTGTCTCGATCTTTTATCATATAACGTTTCAGTGGGCTAAGACTGGCTAGCCAATATAGTAGACCGCCAAATAGTGCAGTAAATCCGCTACCAGTTGTGATTAAAAAGATTGGACTTTGAATCTGTGCAGTTACAGGGTTGTAGACAAAAAGTACCGCTACCAATAAGGAGATAAATACGCAAGACAAGCCAACTAAGTTAAATCCTTTAGTAAATTCGTAGGCGTCATGCCCTTCAAGGAAATAGGCTGAACGCAAGTCGAGTTTTCGTTTTCTTAAGATAAAATAATCGACAACAATCATACCAATAATTGGCCCCTGAATATAGGCGGCTAGGGAGATGAAGGATCCGAAATACTCTTCTACTCCTCCCCAGATAGTGAGTAGACTCACGTAAACCATGGCAATCCAAACCATTAGTTTATAGCTTACTTTGGGCATCCCACTTTTGACAATCATACAGTTCACGTATGATCCTGTCCCCTGGGTTCCAATATTGGCAAAGGCTACTAGTAGTAGACTTAAGAGGGCAAAGGCTGGGGTGCTTAGAGTTGATAGCATGGTTGTTGGATCACTTTCATAAACACCTGTTTTGACAAACATGGCTAGAGCCATGACTCCACCTGTCGCAACGAAGAATGGAGCCACAACTCCGTATGATAAGGCTGTAGCCCAATAACCACTGCGTTCTGATTTTGCCAAACGCGGCAAGACCAATGCTTGTGTAGACCAAGAGAAGGCAAATGCAACATTTCCTTCTCCAGAGAGCATGAAGCGTTCTAATGGCGTCAAATCTCCTTGAGTGGCTGGTTGGATATTCATAATATCCGTTATAGGAACGGCGACAAAGCAGATTCCAACGATAATGAGACCAACAATCAATAAGGCGATAACCAAGAAGCGATTGGTCCATTTAATCACTTCTGGGCCTCCAAGAGCAATGAGAGTCCCAAGCAGTACACAGAGGGTACCAAGAATAGGCGCCCATACTCCCTTGTCCAAACCAAGACCAAAGTTATTTGCCAAATGGATCATGGAACTAGCAAAAAGATTGGCCGCAACAGCATACCATCCAAAGTTAGCCAAGCTAATAATGGTCGATAACAGGGCTACACCTCTTTTTCCTAGAACAGCTCTCAACCAAATCCACAAATCAATTCCATACTTAACCGCAAACAAAATAGGAAGACATTCAATAAAGACCCAGATAATGTTAAAGCTAAAAATATTTATCAACATTTGATTAAAGGTCAAATATTGAGCTACATAGGCTCCTTGGGTATAACACCAAGTAGCAATGGCAAAACCACTTGTCGATAGAAAGAGATCCCAGAAAGAATACTGACGATCCTTATTGGTCATGGGAACAATTCCGGTTATGGTTTCTTGTTGGATATAGTCATTCATTTTAGACATGTTATTGAATTCCTCCCGTCATTGCTAAGATAATCAAAACAAGGTTGATTAGGACTATGGAGATGATTAAAATGAAATCACTTTTTAGGAAGGGTTGAACAAACTCGTAGTTTGGCGACTCCATTTCTTCCAATCTTCTCTTTGTTTCAGTTGCTACTAAATCTTCAATTTCGGATGTCGTTTTCATCTTAGTTTTCCTCCAAATACAAGTCAAGGGCCAGTTGTCCATATTGTTTGGTATAGCGATACCAGATGTAGAGGAACTCACCGACTGGTTTTCCAACACTCTCCTGGAACAAAGCCCACAAGAACCAATAATATGAGGTCACTGCTACATAAGCTAAGTAGTGACGTTTGGTTTTCTTATCTGGAACTCCTTGTAGATACAATTCTAGTACTTTTTCAGCATCCTCCACGGTATAATTGGAACACGCGATAAAGGTGCCCAAATCTCCTGCTGGCTCTCCCATTCCAGAATATTCCCAGTCAATCAAGCTCATTTCGCCTGCTTCATTTAACAAAAAATTAGGACTATAGGAATCTCCATGACAAAGGACAACCTGTTTCGGATCATTCTGTAAATAATTTTTGAGAATTGAGACAGTTTTATCCAATTCCTCGAGACCATCAAACTCAAATCGATTTCTAGCCTTCAATTTTTCTCTAAAATCATCAATCCCTTCAAATTGGTCAAAGGAATGTCCCGTTTTTTCTCCAGATTGGTGTAACCGTCTCAAGAGGTCCATTGCTTGTGCCACATCATCCCAATTATCATAATCCAGTTGCTTAGCATTAGGAATAAATTCTGAAATTTTCCAGCCCTCATCTTTGTTCATAGCTACAAAGGTACGGTCAATCTTTAATTTTGCAGCAATTTCCATAGAAGCTGCTTCACTAGCTCGGTCGATATAATTTTCTGTTCCCCTACCCGGATGACGGTAAACATATCTTTTCCCTAGACAGTCAAATGAAAATGATGTGTTGGTTAATCCATCTTTTAGTGGTTTGATATTGACAATATCTGAAGCCACACACTTTAATGTCTTACAGATATTATCAATAATGGCCGAATCTGCATTTACCAAATAACGTTCATCAAATTGACGTAGTTCATCTAGTGAATCAAATTCTTTAACAATATCCGCTGAATAGTGGCGCGCTTCTAAAAGGAGTTCTTTGACATGGCGACCATAGTAATCCTCCCAAAGCTGTTCCCGATAAGGTTCGTGTTTAAACTCGGTTTCTAAAACTTCCTTGAATTTCTCG
The DNA here is from genome assembly GCF_041432205.1 of Streptococcus sp. 27098_8_51. Classification (GTDB taxonomy): domain Bacteria; phylum Bacillota; class Bacilli; order Lactobacillales; family Streptococcaceae; genus Streptococcus. The sequence goes on along the minus strand of NZ_JAPVZE010000022.1, from coordinate 5,493 downwards.
CTGAATGCACGGTCGAAATAAACGTGCCCCACCATGGCCCAAGTATTTTCTCCACCAATCTGGATATCAATGATGGTGTGATTCGAATCCTCTATAACACAATATTCGTCCGTTTGACCTTCTGCGAATATCGTCGAGTAGTAACCTCTATAAATATATTGCTCAAAAGGATTTTCCACAAAATAATTATCCGATGAACAAATATACGTGTTGGAAAGTTGATCTTTAACCAACATAAGAGACGAACAGTTATTGTATTTGAAGTAATCATTATTCACTACAATTTTTACACCAAACTTCTCTGCAAGATAGAACATTTTTTCTTGAAGATAGCCTACAATAACGGTTATATCTTCTATTCCCGCTTCTTGCAGTTGTCTGATTTCCCTCTCTATCAAGCGTTCCCCCTTGACTTGAAGTAATCCTTTAGGAATCTCATAAGACAAAGGAGCAAAACGACTACTCATGCCAGCAGCCATTATAATGGCATTTTTTACTCGATAGGGTTCTAAAACTTTCTGACCTAGTTCTGTTAAGTGAAGCTCCTCATCAAGCCACTTCTCTTCTTTCAGTTTTTTCAATAATGTGTTGATTGTTCCTAAAGATAGGTCTAACTCTTCAGCTAACTGTCGCTGAGTAAATGTCTTTTCTTTATGTATCAACATAAAACGCAAAAGTTTAAATTGTTTTTCTGTTAGCATTCTTAGTCCTCCTGTTCAATTTTTTCTTACTCATATTATAATATGAACAAAAATGACTGTCAATTCAAATAGGGAAACAATGAGTAAAAATTAAGACCTTCTTCCCTTTCCTCAAAAAACATATAAATAAAAGAGCTCCTTATTCTGGAGCCCTGAAATATTTTATATTTTTGATAAGTAGTCGTATTAGGTTTCGCTTGATTGCAATCCTTATCCGCCGACTAAAAAGGTCACCCAGACTATAGAGGGATTACGTGCGCAATCTCCATCCACAACCTAAACTAGTCTCTCAGACTAGAGGAGAATTGCTTATGCAATCCTTATCCTCCGACTAAAAAGGTCCCCCGGACTATAGAGAGATTGCTTGCGCAATCCTTATCTACCGACTAAAAAGGTCCCCGGGACCTTTTTAGCCACCTAGATATGCTTTTCTGACTTCATCTGATGCTGCGAGTTCTTTTCCTGTTCCTGATAGGACGATCTTGCCTGTTTCAAGTACATAACCTCGGTCAGAGATAGCAAGGGCCTTGTTAGCGTTCTGTTCAATTAGGAGAACCGTTGTTCCTTGCTTCTGAATATCTTGAATGATATCGAAAATTTCTTGGATAAAGATCGGGGCAAGTCCCATTGACGGCTCATCCAAGAGAAGGAGCTTAGGTGTAGACATGAGAGCGCGTCCCATAGCCAGCATCTGCTGTTCACCACCTGAAAGAGTTGCCGCATCTTGGTTTTTACGCTCTTCAAGACGTGGGAAGCGTGAGAAAACTTTTTTCAAGTTAGCTTGATTTTCTTCACGATTTTTCTTTAAAAAGGCTCCCATTTCTAAGTTTTCCATAACAGTCAAACCTGGGAAAACATGGCGTCCCTCAGGGACTTGTGAAAGGCCACCTGCCACGATTTTTTGTGCAGGCAACTTTTGAATTTCTTTTCCCAAAAACTCAATTTTACCAGCACTTGGACGAACCAAACCTGAAAGGGTACGAAGAATGGTTGTTTTACCGGCACCATTGGCACCGATAAGGGAAACAACTTCACCTTCATTAACCTCGAAACTTACATCACGAACTGCTTGGATCATACCGTAATGCACAGAGAGGTTTTCAACTTTTAACATAGACATCAGGCTTCACCTCCTAGATAAGCTTCGATAACGCGTTTGTTGTTCTTGATCTCATCCGGAGTCCCATGAGCAATCAAACGACCATATTCAAGAACATAGATACGCTCAGTGACTTCCATAACCAAATTCATGTCATGTTCAATCAGCATGATGGTAATTTTAAATTCATCTTTGATACGACGGATCAATTCTGTCAATTCAGCTGTTTCTTGTGGATTCATACCAGCTGCAGGTTCGTCCAAAAAGAGAATCTTGGGTTCGGTTGCCAGAGCACGAACGATTTCTAATCGACGTTGTTGACCATAGGCCAGATTCTTCGCAAGAGTATCTGCGTCACCATCCAAATCAAAGATCTTCAACAAGTCCAGAGCTTTGCTTTTTAATTCTTCCTCATTCTTATAAAAAGCTGGTAGACGTAGAAAGCTCGCAAGGACATGTTGTTTATGATGATTGCTAAATGCAATCAAAACATTTTCCAAAACTGTCAAGTCCTTGAACAAACGAATATTTTGGAAAGTACGACTGAGACCAAGTGAAGCAATCTTATAGGGAGTTTTCCCATTTAGGAGGTGACCATCTAGTGTCACAGTACCTTCGCTTGGTTCATAAACACCGGTCAAGAGATTGAAAAGGGTCGTTTTACCAGCCCCGTTTGGTCCAATCAGACCAACCAATTCTCCCTCATTCAATTCAAGAGTGACATCTCCAACAGCTGTTAGACCGCCAAAATGTTTGGTTAACTGTTTAACTTCAAGTAGTGCCATTAGTTTTGTCCCTCCTTCTTCGATTTTTTAAAGAAACGTGATAGACTTAATTCCCATGTCCCAAGAAGTCCACCTGGTCTGAAAATCATGACCAATACAAGAGCCAAAGCGTAGATAATCATACGTACGCTTGCTACATCCTGAAGGAGCATATTTAAAATTCCTAAAACAATCGCTGAAACGATGGTACCAGTAATGGATCCAAGTCCACCAAATACAACGATAATCAACACGTTGATGGAATTAATAAAGGTGTAATCTTTTGGGACAACAGATCCGATAAAACCAGCCTGAAGTGAACCAGCAATACTTGCTGTAATGGCTCCAAAGACAAAAGCGATAATCTTGATCTTTGTGGTGTTTACCCCAACAGACTCTGCAGCAATCTCATCCTCACGAACAGATAGAGTAGAGCGTCCAATTGGACTACGTAAGAAATTGAGAGTTGCAATAGTTGTAATCACTACAAAAAGATAAACCATTTGCCAGTTGGTAAAGTTTGGAATACCCAAGATACCAGCAGCACCGTTGGTCAAACTGCCACCATTAATGATAAAGATACGAATGATTTCTGAAACACCTAGTGTCGCAACAGCCAGGTAGTCACCCTTTAAACGAAGCGTTGGAATCCCAACGAGCAAAGCGACTGCACCAGAAATCAAGGCACCCAAGACCATTGCTCCAAAGAAGGCACCATAGGTTGGTGATTTTGAACCAATAATCGCTGCTGCATAAGCCCCAATCGCCATAAAACCTGCATGACCAAGTGAGAATTGTCCTGAAAAACCAACGATTAAGTTCAAACCTACTGCAAGGATGATATTAATCCCAATTTGTTCTAAAATTTGGACATGGAATAGATTGAGAACACCAGCAGAAACCAGTACAGTAATCAATCCATAACCCGCTAACAGAAGGAATAACCAGAGAGTATTTACTTTAAGATTTGTCTTCATTGTTTACACCTTCTCTTTCACATTCTTACCAAGGATACCTGCAGGTCGAACAATCAGAATCAAAAGCAAGATTCCATATACGATAGCATCACGGAAATCAGACATACCGAAGGCAGTAGCAAATGTTTCCAACAAGCCAATTACAAATCCCCCTAGAGCTGCACCAGGAATAATCCCGATACCACCGAGTACGGCCGCAACGAATGATTTCAGACCTGGAGTCACACCCATCAAAGGTTCAAGAGAGTTGTAGTAAAGGGCAATGAGGACACCTGCTGCACCAGCAAGGGCTGAACCCAAAGCAAAGGTAAAACTGATTGTACGATTTACATTAATTCCCATCAATTGAGCTGCGTCACTATCAACTGATACCGCACGCATGGCTTTCCCCATTTTTGTTTTTTGGACGATCAATTGCAATAAAACCATCAAGAGTACAGAAACTGCTAAAATCATCAATTGAACGTTTGTCAAGCTAATTGGTCCCAAGTCAAAGCGGACTGTTTCAATTGCTTGAGGGAAGGCACGAGTATTAGCACCTACTAAATAAACCATTCCGTATTCCAGTAGGAAAGACACTCCGATGGCAGTAATCAATACAGCAATACGTGTAGAGTGTCGTAAAGGACGGTAGGCAAGAAACTCAATCACAACACCAAGCAATGCGGTCCCTGCCATTGAAATAATTAAAGCTAAAAAGAAATCCATTTGGAAAGAATTAATCAAAAAGTAACCAATAAAGGCACCCATCATGTATATATCGCCATGGGCGAAGTTGATGAGTTTGATAATTCCATAAACCATGGTATAACCCAGAGCCAAAAGTGCATAAACACTACCCAGAATTAGACCATTCACAAGTTGTTGGAGCATAGCATTCACTCTTTTCTATCGTTATTTTTTAGAAAATTTCATTATTTTCACAAGTTCATAAACACCGAAACAGGGAGTGAGTCAAAGGCTCATTCCCCATTTCAATTACTATTCTAATGTTATGGTTTTACAACTTCTGCTTCTTCAACTTTACCATTGTTCATGGTCATCATGTAAGCAGTTTTCACTGTATTGTGGTCAGCATCAAAGCTTGTTTGACCAGTGACACCATCAAAATCTTTGGTTTTAGCAAGGTTGTCCTTGATCTCACCTGAGTTTTTAGCACCTTTTGCAGCATTTGCTACTAAGTAAACTGAGTCATAGGCCAAAGCTGAGAATGTTGAAGGCTCTTCGTTGTATTTAGCACGGTATGCTTCAAGGAAAGCTTTAGCTTTTGCAGAAACATCAACAGTAGTTGAGAATCCAGAGATGAAGTAAATGTTTGATGCTCTTTCAGCAGTTGCTTGTTGAACAAATTCTTCACCGTTAAATCCATCACCACCAATGATTGGTTTATCAATTCCCATACCACGAGCTTGGTTTACAATTTTACCAGCTTCTGTGTAGTAACCTGGAACTACGATAGCGTCAAACTCTTTGTCTTTCATTTTAGTAAGGGCTGCTTGGAAGTCAGTATCACCTGCTACAAACGTTTCATCTGCTACAATCTCACCCTTGTAGGCTTCGCGGAATGATTTAGCAATACCTTTTGCATAGTCACTAGCGTTGTCAGTATAAAGAACAACCTTCTTAGCATTCAATTTGTTTGTTACATAATTAGAAATAATCTTCCCTTGGAAGCTATCTTGGAATGTTCCAATAAATAGGTAATCTTGACCTTTAGTCAAACCGTCTTGAGTAGCACTTGGTGAAATCAATGGCACTCCAGCTTTAGTAGCGTTAGCTACAGCTGCAGCAGTTGCACCAGATGTCGCAGGTCCTACAATAGCTGCTACTTTTGATTGGGTAACAAGGTTTGTTGTAACAGAAGCTGCTTCAGCAGTTTCTGACTTGTTGTCTTTGTCTACAACTTCGATTTGTTTCCCATCAATTCCACCTGCAGCATTGATTTCGTCTAC
>NZ_JAPVZE010000021.1:0-10251 GCF_041432205.1 Streptococcus sp. 27098_8_51 | reverse complement strand
ATCGCTGCTTCCTTATCAGTGATAGTGGCATCTTTGTTGATGTCGTCGATTGTCTCTCTTTCAATTTTTTCTAGGGTAGCGCTTAAATCTGAGCGAACTTTAGCTACATCAACCTGAGCCTCTTTATCAGCTTCGTCTAACTTAGCTTGGTCTTCATCTGTGAATTCTGATACAGGTTCAACTACTGTTTTGTGCTCGCTCGTATCTGCTGGCCAGTCTACAATAACATCACCAATCTCCAAATCCTCATCTGCGATAGCCTTCAAAAGGTCTTCTTTACCGATCTCTTCTTTGGCTTCTTTGATGGCCGTTTCTTTATCGGTGATTGAAGCGTCTTTTTTAATATCTTCAATTACAGCATTTTCAAGAGATTCTAGGGCTTGAACCAGAGCATCCGTCGCTTGAGAAACTTGTTCTTTGGCATCTTTTTCAGCATGGTCTAGTAGAGTCTTCTCCTCAGTAGATAATTTTTTATTAGTTTGAATCTCAGGGCCTGTTACCACAGCCTTATCTTCTGCACCTTCTGGCAATTCAGCGATGATATTATCTAAGCTAAGCTCTCCAGACTCAAGAGTATCTGAAATATACATCTTACCGATATATTCCTTCACAGCTTCAGCTGCCTCCTCTTTGTCCTCAATTGCTTCCTTATCCTTAATATCACTAATAGCCTGTTCCTCAAGTTCATCCAAAGCCTTCATCAACTCTTCTTTGGTCATCTTAGCTGAATTTGTCGCACCAGGATTAGCTGGACTAGCGTTTTCTGATCCCTTTTCAGTTTGAGCACCGCTCTCCCCTTCTGTTCCAGCTTGTGGTTGTGCAGGAACAACTGCCTGCTCTTCTGTTTTCCCTTCATCTGCCTTAACTACTGAAGGCTGTGAAACGAGTACACTAGCACCCAATACAGCTGCACTTGCTAAACTTGTTAAAATAACTTTCTTCTTGTCCATTAGACAATGCCCCTCTTATAGTTTTTTAATATTATTATATTATACTACTTAATGAACGTCAACTAATTCGATATCCATTTTAAAATTTTATGAACAAGAAGAAAGCTTGGATGATGTTTAAGAAACACTTCCTATTCTTACCCCATTTCTGTCTAGTCTGTAGCCATCAATAATCGTATTAACAGCTAAGGCTCCCGAAGCATCGACATAGTAATGTTTCCCCGAGACTTGGAACCATTGACTAGCTTTCATCCGGCCAGATTCCTCTAAGTAATACCAAGTTCCCTTGTCTTTAAGCCAGCCCGTCTGCATCTCACCCGAAGCCTTTAGATAATACCAGTGAGAGCCATCCTTAATCCAGCCAGTTGACATGGCCCCATTTTCTTTTAAATGATACCAATTGCTGTTAACTTTTTTCCATCCTGTTGCTAGCTTACCATTCTCTTGGTAATACCAACTCCCTCCTTCTTTTTTCCACCCATTCTCTGTATTGCTTAACTTTTCATACTTCACATATCTTCTAGAACCGCTATAAGACAAATAACCGAGCCACTTATAACCGTCCTTTTCAAGAACTTGATCATAACTCACACTCTCACCAGCATAATAGTAGTCAATAACCTGTCCTGTGCTTGATGGTTGGTCCATAATAGGCGATTTCCCCGTGAATACCATTGTCCCACTAGACGGAAGCTCTGAGCTACGAGCATTCTCACCCGCACTATGGCTAGTAGATAAATCCTTGAAATGAATAAAACCTGTCATCGAACTAGCCTTGACTTTTCGACGGTTATACTTTTCTCGAACCCCATAGTTATACTCTTCGATTTCAATCGTATCCCCCGACACATTTGATACCCAGGCCACGTGCCCATAATAACCTTCTGTCGACCAAGCAATAGCCCCAACTTCTGGCTTAGTATCCACACGGTAGCCTTCTCGCCTTGCACGATGTCCCCATTCATTTGCATTTCCATAGGCAGGAGGAATCTCAAAGCCATTTACACTACTCAAACGAAAGGCCGCAAAAGAGGTACACTGGCGAGAATACATCCGCCACTGATCGATTTCAACACTACCATTTTTGTAGTGAAGCGGATAGTCATCTCCACGCGCTACACTATCAGCTTGAACCGATTCTCCACCAAACAAAAAGGTACTTGTAACAAACAAAGTAGCCAGCCCTACACTCAACTGAGTACATCTACTCTTCTTAACTCCTGATTTAAAAAACGTCATTCATTCTCCTTAATAATATAAATTTCCGAGGTTACCCTCGTTTATACTATTCGGGAGAAAAAGAAAAAAGTGAGCAAAGCTCACTTCATTTTAGGATTCTTAGTCTAGATAGCGAATCAAGTTCTTTTCTGTCAAGATATCTGAGTAGGTAAAGGATTCAACGTAGACATTGGCTTGTTTGTCTCCTTCAACATCCCCAAATTCAACGATAAATAGAGATGGATAAACCTCAATTAGCTTACCCAATCTATTTTTTTGGCGCTTACGGCCATTTTCCAAAGTCATTTCAACGACTTGTCCCTCATGCGCCTTGATCTCTTCTTTGATTTTTTTCATCTTGGCTACATCTGTAAATGCATCTGACATCTTATGCCTCCCTCTTTGAGATACTTGAAAATTTATTGTATTCTTTTTGGAAAATCAATTCCACCGTTCCACGAGCTCCACTACGGTTTTTCTCGATGATAACCTCAACCTTGTTATTTGGAATTCCTTCCTCTTCTTCACCTGCACGATCATAGTAGTCGTCACGGTACAGAAAGGCTACGATATCCGCATCCTGCTCGATAGAACCCGATTCACGAATATCAGACAAGACTGGTCTCTTATCTTGACGCTGTTCAACTCCACGAGATAACTGACTAAGAGCAATGACTGGAACCTTTAGCTCCTTAGCTAGAATTTTTAACTGACGAGAAATTTCAGAGACTTCTTGTTGGCGGTTCTCACGACCAGTACCTGTGATAAGCTGTAGGTAGTCGATCAAAATCAAGCCTAGATTGCCTGTTTCTTGAGCCAGTTTACGTGAACGCGAACGAATTTCCGTGATTCGAATCCCTGGCGTATCATCGATATAGATACTCGCGTTAGCTAGGTTCCCTTGAGCAATGGTATACTTTTGCCACTCCTCATCAGTCAATTGACCTGTACGGATAGAATGGGACTCCACCAAACCTTCAGCAGCCAACATACGGTCTACTAGACTTTCCGCACCCATTTCCAGCGAAAAGATAGCAACCGTCTTGTCCAACTTAGTCCCGATGTTCTGAGCAATGTTCAAAGCAAAGGCCGTCTTACCAACTGCTGGTCGCGCCGCTAGGATAATTAACTCCTCCTCATGAAGACCTGTCGTCATATGGTCCAAATCACGGTAGCCCGTTGCAATACCAGTGATATCCGTTGTTTGTTGTGACCGAACTTCTAGGTTCCCAAAGTTGATATTTAGAATATCTCGGATGTTCTTGAAACCACTACGATTGGCGTTTTCGCTAACATCAATGAGCCCCTTTTCAGCCTGAGCAATGATTTCATCTGCAGGCTTAGAAGCCTCATAGGCTTGGTTGACAGACTCTGTCAATTTGGAAATCAAGCGACGTAGCATAGCCTTTTCAGCTACAATTTTAGCATAATACTCCGCATTAGCTGAAGTTGGTACAGAGTTGACGATTTCAACAAGATAGGACAAGCCACCAATATTTTGGAGATCCCCTTGGCTATCCAAAATCGTCCGAACTGTCGTCGCATCAATTGCTTCCCCACGATCCGACAAATCTACCATCGCTTGGAAAATCAACCGATGAGCATACTTAAAGAAGTCACGAGAATCAATGTATTCTCGGACAAAAACGAGCTTACTCTCATCTATAAAAATAGCCCCCAGAACAGATTGTTCTGCCAAAATATCCTGAGGTTGAACTCGCAGTTCCTCTACTTCTGCCATCCGACTTTCCTTCCTTTTACAATCTTGTCAAGAAGTTGTAAACTTAACCTTCTTTTACACAAAGATTGATGACACTTGTAACATCTTGATAGATCTTCACTGGTACATCAATCAAACCTACTGCTCGAATTGGTGCTTGCACTTGAATATTGCGTTTGTCAATCTTAATACCAAACTGCTTTTGCAATTCTTCTGCAATTTTCTTGTTAGTGATAGAGCCAAATGTACGGCCATCTGGTCCAACCTTTTCAACAAACTCTACAACAGTTTCTTCTGCTTCAAGCTTAGCCTTGATAGCCTTTGCTTCAGCAATCATCTCTGCATGAGCTTTTTCTTCAGATTTTTGTTTTCCACGCAACTCACCCACTGCTTGAGCAGTCGCTTCCTTGGCCAAATTCTTTTTAATCAGGAAGTTTTGAGCATAGCCAGTTGGCACTTCCTTGATTTCGCCTTTCTTCCCTTTTCCTTTAACATCTGCTAAAAAGATTACTTTCATTCTTCTTTCTCCTTTTCCTTTAGTTCTTCCAAGATTAGTTGAGTCAATTTTTCTCCTGCTTCCGACAAACTCATATCCTCGATTTGCGCGGCAGCTAGATTAAAGTGACCTCCACCACCCAGCTCTTCCATAATGCGTTGCACATTGATTTTACTACGACTTCGAGCCGAGATGGAGATAAATCCTTGTGTATTTTTTGCCAGAACGAAACTAGCCTCAATACCAGACATAGCCAACATAGCATCAGCAGCCTTACTGATAACAACTGTGTCATAAGACATTGAGTCCTTAGCTTGGGCAATCAAGATATCTGAACCTAACTTACGACCTTGTAAAATGAGTTCATTTACCTCACGGTACTCTTCAAAATCTGTCGCAGCGATCTCCTGGATAGCAATACTGTCACTTCCCCGTGTTCTCAGATAGCTAGCCACATCAAAGGTTCGGCTCGTCACGCGAGATGTGAAATTCTTGGTATCCAGCATCATACCAGCCATCAAAACACTGGCCTGCATACGACTCAAACGATTTTTCTTAGAATTTTGGAACTGAATCAATTCTGTGACCAGCTCACTGGCACTACTTGCCCCACTTTCAATATAGGTGATGACTGCATTCTCAGGGAAATCCTGATCACGTCTATGATGGTCAATAACAATAGTTTGAGTGAACAAATCATAAAAATCTTTTGACAAAGTCAAAGCCGTCTTGGAATGATCCACCAGAATCAATAATGAACGGTTTGTAACTAACTTCATCGCATCTGTAAGAGATAAAAGTTTCGTGACATCTTCCTTCTTCAAGAACTGAATAGCACGTTTGATATCTGCTGGCATATGTTCTGCATCATAGACAGCATAACTGTTCTCAATAATATTACTTGCAAACAACTGCATACCGACAGCAGATCCCAAAGCATCCATATCTAGATTTTTATGACCGACTACAAAAACTTGGTCAACACTTCGAATCTTATCAGAAATGGCTGTCATCATGGCTCTGGTACGTGTACGAGTACGTTTGATAGATGCAGCAGTTCCTCCACCAAAGTAGACAGGATTCTTGGTTTCGTTATTTTCCTTGACCACCACCTGGTCACCACCGCGAACTTCTGCTAAGTTCAAGTTGAGCAAGGCAATTTTCCCTATCTCTTCATGGTTTCCATCACCATAAGAAAATCCCATACTTAAAGTTAGGGCTAGCTGCCTCTGTTTTGATTCTTCTCGGAAAGTATCAATAACGGAGAATTTATCATTCATCAATTCCTCTAGTACCGTGTAATCTGTGAATACATAAAAACGATCCATCCCCACACGGCGAGAAAACATAGCATACTTACTAGCAAATTCTGAAACAAAATTAGCTACAAAGCTATTGATATGGCTGATATCAGAGTCAGATGTCGCATCCTCCAAATCATCATAGTTATCTACTGAGATGACTCCAATGACTGGACGGCTAGTTACCAATTCGACAGTTGCTTCGTACTCCCCAGAAACATCAAAGAAATACAAAACACCCGAAGCCTTGTCCATATGAACAGCATATCGTGTTTCGCCCAAGGTAGCATACGAACCTGGATTCCCAACAGAAGCCTTGATGATGGTTTGAATTAACTCAACATCAATTTCGCCTTCTTCAGTAGTTAAAATCAGCTCAGCATAGGGATTAAACCATTCCACTTCTCCACTTGATAAGTCTAATTTCAGTACTCCCACCGGCATTTGATCAAGCAAAGTACTCAAGCTATTTTCGGCTTGGTGATTTACATATTGGATTTGTTCAATTTCGCTCTTTTCATACTGTTTTTTTTGCCAAACGAATAAAAGCAAATAAAGCAGTACAAATAAAAACAAAACAGTGATTGTTACAGCAAGATTATGTGAAAAAATAATCAGCAAAGTTAAGATTCCGAAAGTTGCAAGTCCTAGCAAGACTGCAGAAAACGGGATTAAATTATTTTTTTTCATTCTAAACCTCTTGCGCATTATTATATCACAAATGCCCTTAAAAAGCGACCCTTTAAAAGATGCAAGCCCTTCTTTCATGATTGATTTCTCTAACTTCAGACACAAAAGGAGGAGGGGATCATCACCCTCCTACCCACGTGTTCAGATCACTAACACCTAACGTTCCACGATAAGGGCAGTCCCCATCCCTCCTCCGATACAGAGAGTTGCTAACCCAGTTTTAGCATCTCGTTTCATCATCTCATGTACCAGCGTTACTAGGATACGGCAACCGGAGGCCCCAATTGGGTGACCAAGAGCAATGGCGCCACCATTGACGTTGACAATATCTGTGTTGAAACCAAGTGTTTTACCAACTGCACAAGCCTGGGCAGCAAAAGCTTCATTTGACTCAATCAAGTCGAGATCTTCAACTGTCAAATTGCCTTTTTCAAGAGCCTTGCGAGTCGCATAAATCGGTCCACATCCCATCATCTTAGGATCCAAACCTGCACTTGCATACGAACGAATGCGGGCAATCACTGAAAGTCCTAATTCTTCAGCTTTTTCAGCACTCATGATTAAGACAGCTGCTGCCCCGTCATTGATTCCTGAAGCATTTCCCGCTGTGACAGAACCGTCTTTTTTGAAAATAGGACCTAGCTTAGACAAACTCTCCAAGCTAGCATCTTTTCTAGGATATTCATCTGTATCAAAAACGATAGGATCGCCTTTGCGTTGAGGAATGACAACTGGAATAATCTCTTCTTTAAAGCGGCCAGATTCTATAGCTGCAACTGCTCGTTTTTGTGACTCTAAAGCAAGAGCATCTTGCTCTTCTCGACTGATGCCATATTCTTCAGCCACATTCTCGGCTGTAATTCCCATATGGTATTCGTTAAAGGCATCAGACAAACCATCCTTAATCATGGTATCTACCACTTTCGAATCTCCCATACGACCACCCCAACGGAAACTTGGCAAAACGTATGGAGCCTGACTCATGTTTTCTGCACCACCAGCTACGATAATATCTGCATCGCCACATCGAATCGCTTGAGCAGCCAACTGCACGGCCTTCAAACCGGAACCACAAACCTTATTGATGGCAAAGGCTGGTGTAAATTCAGGGAGTCCTGCATGAACGCTCATTTGACGAGCTACGTTTTGACCTAAACCTGCGCCTAGGACATTCCCCATAATCACTTCGTCTACCTGCTCTGGTTTGACATTGGCTTTTTCCAAAGCACTCTTAATAACCAAAGCTCCCAAATCAACAGCTGAAACATTCTTCAAACTTCCTCCAAAGGAGCCTATTGGAGTTCGCACTGCTGAAACAATCACCACGTCTTTCATAACTGCCCCCATTTATACCTTTTATAATAATGCAATATAAAAATGGTTTACACTGGTGTAAACCACTTTAAAAATTCTATTTTATGATTCTTTTACTTCTAACAAACCAACTTCACCATCTTCACGGCGATACAAAACATTAGTTGTTTGATCTTCTACATCTACATAAATAAAGAAATCATGTCCCAATAAATCCATTTGAAGAAGGGCTTCTTCTAAATCCATTGGCTTCAAATCAATTTGTTTTGAACGAACGACTTTGGGTTGCACAACATCTGCATCTTCAACTAGAGCATCTGTAAAGAGTTGACTTGTCGCAACTTTACTTTTATTCTTACGTTCGATTTTAGTTTTATTTTTACGAATCTGACGTTCAATTTTATCTGTTACAAGATCGATAGAACCATACATATCTTGGGAAATATCTTCAGCACGAAGAGTGATAGATCCAAGTGGAATTGTTACCTCAACCTTTGCTGTTTTTTCACGGTAAACTTTCAAGTTCACACGTGCATCCAACTCCTGCTCAGGTTGGAAATACTTTTCGATCTTTTCGAGTTTAGAAACTACATAATCACGAATTGCTTCTGTTACTTCTAGGTTTTCACCACGGATACTATATTTAATCATATAAGTACCTTCTTTCTAAACATTTTTGTTTTTCTAACTATATTATAACGCTTTCATTTTCATTTTGCAAATTTTTTCCTCATCTTACAAGGGAAAAAGTTTTAACTTCCAAAGCACCTGCTTCTTCCAAAAGTCGTTTCACACGATTCACAGTTGCCCCTGTTGTATAGATGTCATCAATCAGCAAAATCTTCTTAGGAAGTGAGATTCCATCTTTAATAAAAAATGGAATTTCAGTAGCTAACCTTTCCAAACGGCTTTTAGAAGAACTAGCGCTCTCTTCTCTTTTTCCTAATATATCTTTAAAAGAAAAGCCTGCTGCCTCAACCAAACCTTCAACCTGGTTAAATCCCCTCTCAAGCAATCTTTCAGGACTTAGGGGAATCAAAACAAATTGATAACCTCTATACTTTTTCAACTCCTCAGCAAGAACAGAAGCAAAAACTTTTCTAAGCAAAAAATCGCCATCAAACTTATATCGACTGAAAAAGTCTTTCATAGCTTGATTATAGGTAAAGATTGCCTTATGATCAACCTGAATTCCTTCTTTACACCAAAGTTTACAATCTTGACACTTAGTTGACATGCCTTTTTTCATACAGTTTGGGCAATAATTCTCACCAATCTTCTCAAAACTAGAAGCACAAGCTGAGCAAAGATAACTGCAGTCATCTTTTAAAATGAAGAGACTGCTAAAAGTCAGTTCACTCTTTGTAGTCTGGTCACATAGTAAACAGTTCATAACCCTGCCTCCTTGTTCATCTGCTTGATTTCCTTGATTGCCTTTTTGATGGAAGCATTTAATCCATCATGAAAGAAGAGCAACTCACCAGTTGGTCTATCCATACTGCGTCCAACTCGCCCTCCAATCTGAATCAAACTAGACTTGGTAAAGAGACGATGATTAGCTTCTACTACGAAAACATCTACACAAGGGAAGGTAACTCCGCGTTCCAATATTGTCGTACTGATCAGTATCGTCAACTCTCCATCTCGAAAAGCTTGCACCTGCTCTAATCGATTTTCTGTGACAGAAGATACAAAACCAATTTTCTCATCTGGGAAATACACCTGTAGTGTTTCTTTTAGTTTTTCGCCTTTCTTAATCTCTGATGTAAAAATTAGCAATGGATAACCTGTTCTTCTCTGTTTCTCAATATAAGTCTTTAACTTGGTTGATAACTGGCTTTTCTCTAAACAGCGATTAAAATCCGATAACCAGACTGGTTTAGGAATAATCAAAGGATTTCCATGAAACCGTCTCGGCAAGCTTAATCGTTTTAATTCTCCTGTGCGAACCTTCCTATCTAACTCATCTGTAGAAGTTGCTGTAAGGAATATCCTCAATCCATCCTCCTTTACACTATTCTTTACAGCATAGTAAAGCATAGTGTTGTCAACATAAGGAAAGGCATCTACCTCATCCACTATCAACAAATCAAAAGCATGATAAAATTTTAATAACTGATGAGTTGTTGCAATTACTAAGGGAGTTCGAAAATAGGGCTCTGATTCGCCATGGAGTAGCGCTATATCGCAAGCAAAGTCATTCTGCAGTCGCTTATACAGTTCTAAACATACATCAATTCGAGGACTGGCCAAACAAACTGCACCACCATCATCAATCACTTTAGCTACAACTTGATAGATCATCTCTGTCTTTCCAGCTCCTGTCACAGCATGAACTAAAGTCGGTTCTTTCTTTTCGACTGCTCGAATCAACCCCTCTGATACCTTTTCCTGAAAAGGGGTTAACTGACCACACCATTTGAGAACATCTTGCTTAGGAAAATCTTCCTGCGGAAAATAGTACAAAGCTTGATCACTCCTGACTCGCTTCATCAGCAAACACTCCCTACAATAGTAGGCACCAATAGGCAAATACCATTCTTCTAGAATCAAACTATTACA
>NZ_JAPVZE010000020.1:0-12218 GCF_041432205.1 Streptococcus sp. 27098_8_51 | reverse complement strand
TGGCGGTGTGCGCGATATCGACATTCCTTTTGAAGGAGTAATTGGTAATATCAAGCGTCGTTACCATGAGACTAACAGTGACTACACCCGTACCCAGATGCGTCTCTACATGAATGAGCTAACCTGTGGAACTTGCCACGGCTATCGTCTCAATGACCAGGCCTTGTCTGTCCGTGTGGGTGGGGAGCAAGGACCACATATCGGTGAAATCTCAGACCTGTCTATCGCAGACCATTTGGAATTAGTGAGCCAGCTGACCTTATCTGAAAATGAAGCCATCATCGCCCGTCCCATTCTCAAGGAAATCAAGGATCGATTGACCTTCCTCAATAACGTAGGCCTCAACTATCTGACTCTGTCACGTTCGGCAGGAACCCTTTCAGGTGGGGAGAGTCAGCGTATTCGCTTGGCAACCCAGATTGGGTCCAACCTATCAGGTGTCCTTTATATCCTGGATGAGCCGTCCATTGGTCTTCACCAGAGGGATAATGACCGCCTGATTGCCAGTCTGAAGAAGATGCGTGACTTGGGCAATACTCTCATCGTGGTGGAACACGATGAAGATACCATGCGTGAGGCGGATTATCTGATTGACGTTGGTCCGGGTGCTGGTGTTTTTGGTGGGGAGATTGTTGCTGCAGGTACGCCCAAACAGGTGGCTCGCAACAGCAAGTCTATCACAGGCCAGTACTTATCAGGAAAACGAGCGATTCCAGTGCCTGAAGAGCGTCGTTCCGGAAATGGTCGTTTTATCGAGGTGACGGGTGCGCGTGAGAACAACTTGCAAAATATCACTGCTCGCTTCCCATTAGGAAAATTCATTGCGGTGACAGGTGTGTCAGGTTCAGGGAAATCGACCTTAATCAACAGCATCCTCAAAAAAGCTATTGCCCAGAAGCTCAACCGCAATTCAGACAAGCCTGGTAAATTCAAAACCATCACAGGGATTGAGCATGTCGATCGTCTGATTGATATTGACCAGAGTCCAATCGGACGGACGCCGAGGTCCAACCCTGCTACCTATACGGGAGTTTTTGACGACATCCGTGACCTCTTTGCCCAGACAAATGAGGCCAAGATTCGAGGCTACAAGAAGGGTCGTTTCAGTTTCAACGTCAAGGGTGGTCGTTGTGAAGCCTGCTCAGGTGACGGGATTATCAAGATTGAGATGCACTTCTTGCCAGATGTTTATGTGGCTTGTGAAGTCTGCCATGGAACTCGCTACAACAGTGAAACCCTAGAAGTTCACTACAAGGAAAAGAACATCTCGCAAGTCTTGGATATGACGGTTAATGATGCGGTGGAATTTTTCCAACACATTCCAAAAATTCAACGCAAACTCCAGACTATCAAGGATGTAGGGCTGGGCTATGTAACCTTAGGACAACCAGCTACCACCCTTTCAGGAGGAGAAGCCCAGCGTATGAAGCTGGCTAGTGAACTCCACAAACGATCGACAGGAAAATCTTTCTACATTCTCGATGAGCCGACGACAGGACTTCATACCGAAGACATCGCTCGTCTGCTCAAGGTCTTGGCTCGCTTTGTCGACGATGGCAATACAGTCCTCGTCATCGAGCACAATCTGGATGTTATCAAGACTGCAGA
Source organism: Streptococcus sp. 27098_8_51 (assembly GCF_041432205.1). Classification (GTDB taxonomy): domain Bacteria; phylum Bacillota; class Bacilli; order Lactobacillales; family Streptococcaceae; genus Streptococcus. Next base: position 10,610 of record NZ_JAPVZE010000020.1, on the reverse strand, counting down.
CCATATTATTGACTTGGGACCTGAGGGCGGTGTCGGTGGTGGAACCATCATTGCAACAGGAACTCCCGAAGAAGTAGCGGCCAACGAAGCCAGCTACACAGGACACTATTTGAAAGGAAAGTTAAAATAAGATTTAAAAGGCTCTGCTTTTTTAGGCAGAGTCTTTTTTATAATAAATTACGAATTTTTTCTTTTATAAATGGGTTAAGAGAATAGTGTTTATCCAGATATTCTAGGAGTGCTTGAGCAGACTCAGAAATGCGTTCGTAACCTTGCAAAAAGTGAGGTAATTGCTTGGCTTCCTTTGGATAACCTTCTTCAAATCGTCTGTTGGTATTAAAGATATCTATAAAATTAGATTTAGAAGTTGTTTCCAAACTGATTAGTTCAGTCCAAAGCTTGACGGATCTGTTTTGTATTAAATCATAAGCAGCTAATTTTTCGCCTCGCTGATAGCGACCTAGCCCTAAATATAGATTACATAAAATTTCTCCCAACAGCCATTCACGATCTCTGTTTTCTTTTGATGGCAGTCTTTGTGGCTGACAGATTGTTTCATCAAAACCGACCTCCTTCCAGATAATCTTGCCTTCAGAGAAGGGAATGTTTACTAGTTCGTGAGCTTCAAAGACAGCAAATTCACAAAAAACATCATCTTCAAATAGAACTTTATGTCCGTCCACTGTATTTTGGTAGTGAAATGCAATTGGTTCTAGCTTACTTAACCAGGTTAGGTCTTGGATATAGGTCTGCTTGTAGCCATCTTTTACAATAACAAAGAAGTCTAAATCTGAGTACTGATCCAATCGTTCTCTTTCTGTTCCGCAAGAACCAAGCGCCAGCAAAGCTAGTGCTTGGTTCGAATCTTTTAGAGACTGACCAATCTCATCTAGTCTTTGTAACAGCAATTCTGTTTTATTCATATCGATACCTCATTCTTTCTTGTTTAACAGAAATTATACATTAAGCGCTTTCAAATGTCAATTTTATCTAATCTTAGCTATATAGATTGTATTATTTTCGATATTTTTTTGCTATAATAAATTAAATCATTTTATGGAGGTTTTCTCATGTTATCAAGAGTTGAAAAATTTGAAGTAGCCTTAAAACAGACAGAGTGTGATGCTGTCTTAGTAACCAATCTGAAGAATATTTACTATCTGACTGGTTTCAGCGGGACAGAGGCGACAGTTTTCATCAGTAAAAAGCGCCGGATTTTTCTGACGGATTCTCGTTATACTCTTATTGCCAAGGGCGTGGTTGAGGGCTTTGACATTGTGGAAACGCGCGATGCGGTTGGTGAAATTGCTAAAATTATAGCGGACGACAAGCTGGAAAAAATTGGCTTTGATGACGAGATTTCCTATGCTTACTTCAAGATGCTGGAAAGTGTGTTTGCTGGTCATGAGCTGGTTCCAATGACTGGTTTTATTGAAAATCTGCGGATGATCAAGGATGAGCAAGAAATCGCAACCATTCGTAGGGCCTGCCAGATTTCTGACCAAGCCTTCCTAGATGTACTGGATTTTATCAAGCCCGGTGAGACGACTGAGCTAGCCGTTATGAACTTTTTAGATGCCCGTATGCGCCAGCTAGGTGCTTCAGGTGCTTCTTTTGATTTTATCATCGCTTCGGGCTACCGCTCTGCTATGCCACATGGCGTGGCTAGTGACAAGGTCATTCAAAAGGGTGAAACCCTGACCATGGACTTTGGTTGCTACTACAACCACTATGTCAGCGATATGACGCGGACAGTTCATGTGGGGCAGGTGACAGATGAAGAGCGGGAGATTTATGATATTGTCCTGCGCAGCAATCAAGCCCTCATAGATGCAGCCAAGGCTGGTCTCAGTCGAATTGATTTTGACAGGATTCCGCGCCAGATTATTAACGATGCAGGCTACGGTCCTTACTTCAGCCACGGGATTGGACATGGGATTGGTTTGGATATCCATGAAATTCCTTACTTTGGCAAGTCAGAAGAGCCAATCAAGGCTGGCATGGTCTTGACCGATGAGCCGGGTATTTATCTGGATGGAAAATACGGGGTGCGTATCGAGGATGATATCTTGATTACGGATACAGGTTGCGAATTATTGACCCTTGCTCCAAAGGAATTAATTGTTATTTAAGAAAATTAAGATAAATCATTGACTTTTATATTTTAAAGGTTTATACTGATAGACGAAAACGGTAGGTGAGGCTACCATAGGGATACGGATGACTACCGCAAAGCAGTGGAGACACTACTCGTTGGTCAACAGTCCTGGTCGCGAAGGCCAAGACTAAGCTCATTACATCGCCCTATGGAGTTAAAGCTTGAACGAAAAAACAGATAATTAGTTTTTTAATCCTGCCATTTTATGGTGGGATTTTCTACTGTTTTAGAACAAGGAAAGGAGACAAACGATGCAAATTGACGATCATCCAGAACCGCACATACACAGCCAATCGCTGATTTGTGTCGTTCTGCCCTTATAAAGTGATTGGTCTCTGTGTATGAAACACATCATTCATACAGATAGGAGAAACCAATGAAAACTACAAAAGAAAGATTAGCAACAGCTATTCACACACCCTTAAACGAAACTCTATCTTTTTATAAGACAAGTCTAACAGGCTTGACTGAGGAGCAGGTGGAGAAAAATCGTGACCTATATGGCGAAAACACCATCACCAAGGGTCAAGAAGACAGTATCCTCAAAAAGATTTACGAATCTATTATCAATCCATTTACAATCATCCTGCTGGTCATCGCTATGATCTCCATGGTGACCAATGTCTGGTTGGCGAAGCCTGGACAAGAAGATCCGACGACCTCTATCATCATCGTCGTTCTCGTATTGATTTCTGGTGGCATACGCTTTGTCCAAGAACTGCGGAGTGACAAGGCTGCGACCAATCTATCAAAAATGATTGTGAACACTGCCACAGTTATTCGCGAAGGCCAGAGTTTAGAGGTCGCAATTGAAGATTTGGTCGTTGGAGATATAGTCAAGTTAAGTGCTGGGGATATGATACCAGCAGACCTCATTTTAATTGAATCACGCGATTTCTTTGTTCAACAGTCTGGTTTGACAGGTGAAAGTGACTCGGTTGAAAAACTAGCCTTGTCAAAAATGAGTCAGTCAAACTTCGATAGTCTGCTAGAAGCAGAAGCGCTCGCTTTTATGGGAACCAACGTGATATCAGGAAGTGCCAAGGCTTTGATTCTAGCGGTTGGTGATGATACCATGATGGGAGAAATCGAGCAGACTCTCAATACCTATGACGAACCGACCTCTTTTGAACGGGAGATGAACAGCATCTCTTGGCTCTTGATCCGTTTGATGTTGGTCATGGTTCCCATCGTCTTTCTCTCCAATGGCTTGACAGATGGCGACTGGCTGGAAGCTGGCGTATTTGCACTGAGTGTTGGTGTTGGTTTGACACCTGAGATGCTTCCTATGATCATCACGGCTAGTTTAGCAAAAGGCTCCATTATCATGGCCAAGGAAAAAGTCGTCATCAAAAAACTCAATGCCATACAGGACCTAGGTGCTATTGATATCTTATGCACGGATAAAACCGGAACCCTTACCCAAGACGAAATTGTCCTTGAATATCCTTTGGATATACACGGAGATTTGGATTTGTCTGTGTTGAGACGGGCCTACCTCAATTCCTATTTTCAAACCGGTTTGAAAAACTTAATGGACCGTGCTATTATCAGTAGAACTGAAAAAGAAGCTAAAGAACACGCTATTCTACAAAATTTAGATACTAGCTTCCAAAAAATAGATGAATTGCCCTTTGATTTTGAACGTAGACGGATGAGTGTCATCGTCAAGGATGAAAACGAAGTTGTTAGTTTGGTAACCAAGGGTGCCCTAGAGGAAATGCTTGCGATTTCAACCCATGTGGAATATCAAGGTCAGATTAGCCCTCTGACGGATGATATCCGAGTGGAAATCTTAAAAGAAGTAGATCAACTTAATCAACAGGGATTGCGAGTCTTGGGAGTCGCCTATAAAACAGGCCTAAAAGAAGGTTTTGCTTACTCCGTTGAAGATGAAAAAGAGATGATTCTAACCGGATATCTTGCCTTTCTAGATCCACCAAAACCATCAGCAGCACCTGCTATCCAAGCTTTGTTAGAACACGGTGTTCAAACAAAGATCTTGACGGGAGACAATGAGAAGGTAACCCAAGCAGTATGCGAAAAAGTTGGTTTAGACGTTGATCAAATCTTGTTGGGTTCTGATATTGACGCTATGACGGACGAAGAATTGGCCCAAGCAGTTGAGAAAGTGACTGTCTTTGCCAAACTCTCTCCGGATCAAAAAGCACGAATCATTTTACAAATCAAATCGAATGGACATTGTGTCGGCTATATGGGAGATGGGATCAATGATGCCCCTTCTATGAAAGTGGCAGATGTGGGGATTTCTGTTGATACAGCAGTAGATATTGCCAAAGAAACGGCTGATGTCATTTTGTTAGATAAGGATTTGATGGTGCTTGAAAAAGGGCTGGTTGAAGGACGCAAAGTCTATGCTAATATGACCAAATATATCAAGATGACGGTCAGCTCTAATTTCGGGAACATTTTCTCTCTGCTAGTGTCTGGTATCTTTTTACCTTTCCTTCCTATGGCTCCGATTCACTTGATTGTGTTGAACCTCGTCTACGACCTTTCTTGCATTGCCTTGCCATTTGATAATGTGGATGAAGACTTTTTGAAACATCCTCATAAGTGGGAAGCTAAGTCTATTACTCGCTTTATGATTTGGATGGGTCCGATTTCTTCTGCCTTTGATATTTTGACCTTTATCTTACTCTATTTTGTCATTGTCCCAATGGCGACAGGTCAAGCCTATGCTCACGGAGCAGAGTCTGCAACGGGCTTTATTATTTTGTTCCAGACAGGTTGGTTCATTGAATCCATGTGGTCCCAAACCATGGTTATCCATATGCTCCGTTCAGCAAAACTTCCTTTCTTACAAAGTCGTCCATCATGGTTTGTTCTTGGGACAACCTTGCTAGCAGCTAGTTTTGTGACCTTTCTTCCCTACTCTTCAATTGCTAGCCTGCTTCATTTAACCCCTTTGGAACCAATTTATTTCCTCTTTTTGCTTTTGATTATCGTTCTCTATATGATAAGTGTTACAGTTGTGAAACGAATCTATATCAAAAAATTTAAAAGTTGGTTATAAATTGATTTTGTCAAGAAAAAAGTACGAAAATCGCGAAAAAAGTTAAATTTTTTTAAAAATAGGTCGCAAGTCGGATGTTTTTTATGGTATAATAGACTAAACTGATAGTAACATGTAGCGAAAGGGGTAGGTACATGATCAAAATTTATACAGTCTCAAGTTGTACTAGCTGTAAAAAAGCGAAAACCTGGCTCAATGCCCACCAGTTAAGTTATAAAGAACAAAATCTCGGTAAAGAAGGAATTACAAGAGAAGAGTTATTAGATATTCTAACGAAAACAGATAATGGAATCGCCAGTATCGTTTCGTCAAAAAACCGCTACGCTAAGGCACTTGGAGTTGACATCGAGGATTTGAGTGTCAATGAAGTGCTCAACTTAATCATGGAAACACCACGGATCTTAAAGAGTCCGATTCTCGTTGATGAGAAGCGCCTGCAAGTCGGCTATAAAGAAGATGATATCCGTGCCTTCTTGCCACGCTCTGTCCGTAATGTAGAAAATGCAGAAGCACGTCTACGTGCAGCTCTATAAAACATCAAGGCTGGGAGTGACTCCTGGCCTTGTTTGCTCTTTTGTTTTAAAATCAAGTGAGGAATTATGAAAAAGTTACTAATTGCTAGTTTTACTCTCCTCTTTTTGCTTGCGGGATGTGGGCAAAAAAAGGAAACTCCTGCTGCTTCTACAACAGCATCTGAACCTCTCCAATCCAACCTTCCCGTTTTGGACAATGCCGAAAAGAATACGGTTGTCACCAAGACCTTGCTGATGCCGAAGTCAGAAAATGGGACGCAACAGATTCAGACCATTACTTATAAAGGCAGTCAGTTTTTGACCTTGACCATCCAGCAAAAACGACCTGTCGGGGATGAACTCAAGACCTTTATCTCTGAAAATGGCCTAGAGGAAACGCAAAAAGCGCTTCTAGAAGCTGAAGAGAAGGATGAGACTATCCAAGAGGCACGCAAACTAGCAGGATTCAAACTGGAAACCAAGCTACTCAGCGAGACAGAAATCCAGACGACAACGACTTATGATTTTCAAGTGCTGGATGTCAAAAAGGCATCTCAGCTGGAATATTTAAAAAATATCGGTCTTGAAAATCTCTTAAAAAACGAACCTAGCCAATATATTGCAGATAGAGTGGCAAATGGGGCGACAGAACAATAGAAAATCCAAATTAATAGACTGACTTATTTGTAGAACGTCAGGGAATGTGCTATAATAGTACTATTCTAAGGAAAGAGGGTGTTAGAATGGGATTTACTGAAGAAACTGTACGGTTTAAATTGGATGATTCCAATAAGAAAGAAATTAGCGAAACGTTGACAGACGTCTATGCTTCTTTGAACGACAAGGGCTACAATCCGATTAACCAGATCGTCGGTTATGTACTGAGTGGTGACCCTGCCTACGTTCCTCGTTATAACAATGCACGAAATCAAATCCGTAAGTATGAGCGTGATGAAATTGTTGAAGAACTGGTACGCTACTACCTTAAGGGACAAGGAGTCGATCTATAATCTATGAGAATTATGGGATTGGACGTCGGTTCAAAAACAGTAGGGGTGGCGATTAGCGATCCCCTAGGCTTCACCGCTCAGGGACTTGAAATCATTCAGATTAATGAGGACCAGAGCCAGTTTGGTTTTGACCGTATCAAGGAATTGGTTGACAGCTATAAGGTAGAACGCTTTGTAGTAGGTTTGCCAAAGAATATGAACAATACCAGCGGTCCGCGAGTAGAAGCTAGTCAAGCCTATGGTGCCAAGCTAGAAGAACTCTTTGGTTTGCCAGTAGACTATCAGGATGAGCGTTTGACAACGGTCGCTGCGGAACGTATGTTGATTGAACAAGCAGATATCAGCCGTAACAAACGCAAGAAAGTTATTGATAAGTTGGCTGCTCAGCTGATTTTGCAAAATTATTTAGATAGAAAATTTTAAGACAGAGGAGAAACTATGTCACACGATCACAACCATGACCACGAAGAACGTGAATTGATTACACTAGTAGACGAGCAAGGAAATGAAACCTTGTTTGAAATTCTTTTGACCATCGATGGGAAAGAAGAATTTGGTAAAAACTATGTTCTGCTAGTGCCAGTTAACGCAGAAGAAGATGAAAATGGTGAAGTTGAAATCCAAGCTTACTCATTCATCGAAAATGAAGACGGAACAGAAGGCGAATTGCAACCAATCCCAGAAGACTCAGAAGACGAATGGAACATGATTGAAGAAGTCTTCAACAGCTTTATGGAGGAGTAAAAATATCCGGGGGATATTTTTACCCCAGTTCCTTGAAATAAGAGAGAACTGGTAAATCTGGGTCTGGGAGACTGTATCACCCCAACTCCTAGAAACTAGAAAGAGTTGGAATATCCAGTGGATGTTTTTAGCCCTGCGTCAGAAATTAGGAACGCAGGAACGTTTGGGGAACATTTTTACCCTTACGCTAAAAATAAAGACCGTCAGTAAGTCCGGGGGCCGTTTTTAGCCCACGTTGAAATTCATAGTAGCTAGTGATTAGCTAACCAGGTAAGAGGTCGGGATTTTAGTCCCGACCTCGCTTTTTATTTGTAATCATACTTTGATGTGGTAGTTGATTGGACTTTTGTTAAGGAGACATGTATGTTTGAAGTAGAAGAATGGCTGCATAGTCGGATTGGTTTAAATTTTAGATCTGGTCTTGGACGAATGCAGCGAGCGGTGGATTTGTTGGGGAATCCTGAGAAGACATATCCTATTATCCATGTAACAGGGACTAACGGTAAAGGGTCAACTATTGCTTTTATGAGGGAGCTGTTTGTTGCTCATGGTAAAAAAGTTGGTACTTTTACCTCTCCTCATATCATCAGTATCCATGATCGAATCTGTATCAATGGACAACCGATCGCGGAGGAAGACTTTGTCCGTATAGCTAACCAAGTCAAGGAGATGGAGAAAACTCTCTTAGAAACACATGATCAATTGTCTTTCTTTGAGTTGTTGACCTTGATTGCCTTGCTTTACTTTAAAGAGCAGGGAGTGGATCTAGTTCTGCTAGAAGTGGGGATAGGTGGTCTACTTGATACCACTAATGTTGTAACAGGAGAGATTGCAGTTATTACTTCGATTGGGCTAGATCATCAGGAGACCTTGGGCGATAGTCTAGAGGAAATAGCCGAGCAGAAAGCTGGTATTTTCAAGGCTGGCAAGAAGGCAGTCATTGCCAAGCTTGCTCCAGAAGCGGAGCTTGTCTGTCAAAATACAGCAAGAGAGTTAGCTGTTGAACTTTATCAAGCTGGGCGAGACTTCACCTTGAAAGCTGGAAATTTCTCAAGCAACCTAGCAAGCTTTTCCCAGCTTGAAATCGGTTTGGAAGGTGTTTATCAGCAAGAAAATGCCGCCTTGGCTTTAGAAACTTTTCTTCTGTTTATGGCGTCAAGAGGTGAAAGGGTCGAAGAAGAGTTTGTCAGACGGGCTTTGAAGGAGACACATTGGGCAGGTCGATTGGAACGGATTCGTCCACAAATCTACCTAGATGGGGCTCACAATCTGCCAGCCTTGACTCGTCTAGTCGAGTTTATCCAAGGGAAAATCCAGCAAGGTTACCAGGTTCGCATCCTTTTTGGAGCACTTAAACGCAAGGATTATCAGGGGATGCTAGGCTATCTATCTAAGCAGTTGCCTGAGGTGGAACTTAAGGTAACAGGCTTTGACTACCAAGGCTCTCTGGATGAAAAGGATGTGGCGGGTTACGATTTGATTTCTTCCTATGGCGGTTTTATCAGAGAATTTGAAGAAAAGGCCAAAGATCAGGACTTGCTTTTCGTGACGGGATCCCTCTACTTTATCTCGGAAGTGCGAGGGAGTTTGGTTGGAAGCGATGAGATTAGTTGACCTTATAGGTTTAAGTTGCTATACTGTAGGTAGGAGGTATATCTGGAAACGATTCCAGCAAAACATTGGCACAAAAAGAAAGGAAATCGCTATGAAAACGAAAACATTCACACTTTCTATTGCTTCCCTAGCAATTCTTAGTCTTTTAGCAGCTTGTGGACCTAAGGCACAAGCCCCTACCCAGCAATCTGCTCAGCAATCATCTACTCAACAAGAATCATCTTCTAGCGCTACGACAAGTGCTAGTCAACCACAGGCATCCTCAAGTCAGGACACTACTGTAGCTCAACCTACTAACATTGATGGTACCTATACTGGAAAAGATGAGAATGACCAAATCACTCTTGTTGTAACAGGTAAAACTGGTACATGGACTGAGGTCGAGCCAGATGGAGATAAGGAAATCAAGCAAGTCAGCTTTGAGCCAGAAAATCAACGTGTCATTATCGGTGATGATGTCAAAATTTACACGGTTAATGGTAATCAATTGATTATCGATGATATGGACCGAGAGGCATCTGACCGAGTGGTATTAACTAAGCAATAATGATTAAGTAAAAGTTCCAATGAGATGAAAGCTATCTTTTTGGAGCTTTTTTCTTGAAAAAGGGTTGGCTGTTCTTTACTAACTTTTTACTTAAAACGCTTACAAATGTTTGTAAAACTTCTTATAAGGTCGTATACTTATAGTAAATAATCAATTAGCGCAGAGGCGCAGGAGGAAAAGCATATGGCTACATTTTACGTTCCATCAGTTAACCTTATCGGTAAAGGTGTTGTAAATGAAGTAGGCCCGTATATCAAGGAACTGGGGTATAAGAAGGCCCTTTTGGTGACAGATAAGTTCATCGAAGGCAGTGATATTTTACCTAAGGTCCTAAAACCATTAGATGCTGAAGGGATCGAATATGTGATTTTTAGCGATGTGGAGCCAAATCCGACTTGCAAGAACGTTACAGATGGGCTTGCTGCTCTGAAAGAGCATGGATGTGACTTCATCATCAGTCTTGGGGGAGGGTCTCCTCAGGATGCCGCTAGTTGTATCTCTATCATCGCTACAAATGGTGGAAAACCTCAAGACTATGAGGGTCTCCACAAGTCTGCTAAAAAAGGCTTGCCAGTGGTTGCAATCAATACAACAGCTGGAACTTCTGCAGAAATCACCATTAACTATGTTATTACTGACGAAGAGCGCAAGGTCAAGATGGTAATGGTTGATAAGAATAGCCTTGCCCTTATCTCTGTCAATGATCCAGAACTCATGCTTTCAAAGCCGAAAGGATTGACAGCAGCGACAGGTATGGATGCTCTTACTCACGCTGTCGAAGCCTTGGTAACACCAGGTGCTTATAATGTGACCAAGAAACTTTCTATCGGAGCGATTGAACTCATCAAGGAGTATCTTCCTCGTGCTGTGGCAAATGGCCAAGATATTGAAGCGCGTGAGGGTATGGTCAATGCCATCTTCCTCGGTGGTATGAGCTTTAACAATGCTGGTTTGGGTTATGTTCATTCTATGGCTCACCAACTCGGTG
>NZ_JAPVZE010000019.1:0-35819 GCF_041432205.1 Streptococcus sp. 27098_8_51 | reverse complement strand
TAGTCCGTACGGGATTCGAACCCGTGTTACCGCCGTGAAAAGGCGGTGTCTTAACCCCTTGACCAACGGACCTGAGCTTTTCAACTCTTTCTATTATACCTACTTTTTTACCTTTGTCAAGGACTTTTTTCCTCTTTACCGAAATTCTGAAAAGATTAGGGAAAGTTCTCTCAGGAGAGCTTTACGTCCTCTAAAGACTTCCCCTCCCATGAGACGATCTATTAACTCTTGTTTTTCCATACTCTGCTTTGATTTATAATTCTTTAGAAGTTCGTGAAAGAGATAATAATCGTCCAGTCTGAGTCCTTTTTCTCCTAGACGATGGCTAATCTCACTCACCTCTTCATAGGGTTCTTTGTCAAAACGGCGCTTGTGGCTTTCCTGTTTACGGATGTAATCTAGGATGCGATTTCTAAACTTTGTTTTAAAGCAAACATATAGTTGATGGCGGTCGCTCTCTAGTAACTCTGGGTTGCGACTCACCAGCTCATACAGACATAACATGCCTTCCTGGTCCCAGTCCTCTTTCTCCCACAGATGCAAATGATAATCTTTACGACACTTATGGACGATTCCCTTACTTTCTTCATATAAGTCTTTTAGATTCATAGACCTCTCCTTTCTGCATTTAGTTTAGCAAAATGCGAGAGCCCCTGGGTCTAGTTCCTCTATTCTATACTTCTTCCTCCCTCAACAGCACATAAAAAGAGAGGCAAAGCCTCTCTGGGGTTATAATTCTGCAATTTGGTTGAGATTCACTTCTGCAATCGTATCATTACCAAACATAGAGATAATCATCTTCACTTTGTTGTTATCAATTTCAGTAATTTTCCCTGTGTAGTCTGCAAAAGCGCCATCAATGATGCGGACTGTCTGGCCAACTTCAACATCAATATCAAACTCTTGAACAGTTTGTCCCATTGAAACCAGAATATCACGGATTTCTTGTTCCAAAAGTGGAGTTGGTTTTGATCTGTTACCGTGTGAGCCGACGAATCCTGTTACGTTAGGTGTGTTTCGAACGACGAACCATGCTTCATCGGTCATGACCATTTCTACAAGGACATAACCTGGAAAGCGATTCTCTTCAACTTCCTTTTTCTTTCCATTTTTCTCAACTTGCACGGTTTGTGTTGGAATCTCAACACGTAGAATATTATCCAACATGTTATATGTTTGCGCACGTTGCAATAGATTTTCTTTTACCTTATTTTCATAGCCAGAATAAGTTTGTAGAACAAACCATCCCTTGTCAAAACTATCCATGATATTTCCTTTCATACATATGATAGAAGAAAGTTAGCAGAACTTCTCCACTTTTCTTCTAAAAAATGTTAATAAATCGAATCAAACCTGATACAATCAACTGGTCAAAAATGTAAATGATGACCACAAAGAAGGCTGTGTATTCCATAATAGAGCGAAAATCTCTCCAGCTTTCTTTGCGAGTTGGCCAAGTTGTTTCTTTAAGAAGTTTAAAAATATCCTTAATAAAGCCCATCGTTCTCTCCTATCTCGTTTCTCTATGTGTCGTATATTTTCCACAATGTTTACAAAATTTATTTACTTCTAGTCGTGTTGGCTTGGGGTTCCCACTAATTTTGATTGAATAATTCCTTGAACCACAAACTGCACAAGCTAGGCTTGCTTTTTTTAGTGCCATAACGCCTCCATCTTATCTATTATAACAAGAAACCTAGGCTTTGACAAGCCTCTTAACGAAATAGATTAAGGATTGAGTCCCATATTGTCTGGGCTTTTTCTTTTATTTTAGCTTCTGAAATCGCACGACCTGCTTCATCTACAAGATTTTGTGCACGACTACGAATATCTCCTATTGGGTCCTCAGACTGGTTTGTCTCATTTTCAACAACCTGCTTTTTCGTATTTTCTGGTTCAATACCATTTTGTTTATAAGCATTCTCAACTGTAAAAGTGCTACCTGTAGTGTAAGGTAAAATGGTATTAGCCATACTTCTAAAGACATGGGCTGCTCCATTGGAGGTCGAACCTGCTAGATAATGGTTCTCATCTGTTGTTGGGAAACCGAGCCAGTGGCTGATTACCACATCCGGAGTATAGCCGATCACCCACTGGTCACTGGTATATTCTGGGTTGAAAACAGCTTCAGTCGTACCTGTTTTACCAGCCATAACATAATCTGCCGGTGACGAACTAATTCCTGTACCATTGGTAAATGTTCCTAGCATCATGCTGGTCATTTTATCGGCTACCGACTTATCAATCACTCGTTTTTGGGAGTTTTTATGACTCTTGATGATCTGGCCGCTGGCATTTTCAATACGAGTGATGAAATGTGCTTCAGGCATCAAACCTCCATTAGCAAAGGCTGCATAGGCTTGCGCCATCTGGAGAGGATTCGTTTCCACACCTCCACCAAGAGCAACTCCAAGAACTCGGTCAACTTTTTCCATATTCAGACCAAATCTCTCCCCAGCGTCAAAAGCTTTGTCAATACCTAATTCATTTACAGTCGCAACAGCTGGCAGGTTGAGTGATTCCGCCAAGGCCTGATACATAGGTACTTCTGGAGATGTCTTAATACCCGCATAGTTATCTACTTGATAACTGTTGTACTGCATCGTATGATTATCCAGTTGCTTGTTCAAGGCCCATCCTGCTTCTACTGCGGGTGTATAAACGACTAAAGGTTTAATAGTTGAGCCTGGGCTACGCTTAGACTGAGTGGCATAGTTGAAATTGCGGAAGCCTGGTTTGTCATCACCAGCTACACGGCCAACAACTCCACGCACTCCACCCGTTTTAGGCTCTAGAGCAACACTACCTGATTCGGCATGCGTTCCATCTTCTGCCGTTGGAAATAGCGAAGTGTTTTCGTAAATAACCTGCATGTTTGCTTGGTAGTTTTGGTCAAGCTCTGTGTAGATTCGATAGCCGTTGTTGACAATCTCTTCTTCTGTGAGATTGTACTTGGAAACTGCTTCGTTGACAACTGCATCAAAATAGGACGGGTAACGATAATCCGAAACTTTGCCTTCATACTTATCTTGCAGTTGAGAAGCCATATCTACTCCAGCCGCTTCGGTTTCTTGATTTTTATCAATATAGCCCGCTGCAACCATATTTTGCAAAACAGTATCCCTACGGTTGGTCGAAGTTTCAACAGAATTTAATGGATTGTACAATTCTGGTCCCTTGAGCATCCCTGCTAGAGTAGCCGCCTGATTAAGCGTTAGTTGTGAAGCCGATACACCAAAATATTTCTTACTTGCATCTTCAACGCCCCATACTCCATTTCCAAAGTAGGCGTTATTGAGGTACATAGTAAGGATTTGCTCCTTGCTGTATTTCTTTGTCAACTCTAAGGCAAGGAAAAACTCCTTGGCCTTCCGTTCAACGGTCTGGTCCTGGGAAAGATAGGCATTTTTCGCCAACTGTTGAGTGATGGTGGAACCCCCTCCAGAACGACCCGCTGTAAGGATGGCTAGAAAGAAACGACCGTAGTTAATCCCATCATTTTTATAAAAGGAACGGTCCTCTGTCGCGACGACAGCATTCTGCAAGTCTTTACTAATATCTGTCAGTTCAACATAGGTTCCCTTTTGACCTGATAGGGCTCCTGCCTCTTTTTCTTCGCGGTCAAAAATCAGAGTTCGCGTTTTCAAGGCATTTTGCAAGTCATTGACATTGGTCGACTTGGCTATCGCAAATAGGTAGGTTCCTACTAGCAAACCTGCACTTAACCCTAAAATGATGACAATTTTTGTCAGATGATAACGGCGCCAAAATTTCCGAATCGGGCCTACTTGGGACAATTTTTTTCTATCGCTCCGTGAACGGCGCATGCTAGTCGAATCAGACTCCGCTGATTCATTCGTTTCTTTTTTAAAGAGAGAAAGAAACTTCTCAAATAATTTATCTAATTTCATGCGTTTATTTTATCATCTTCACCATAGGAACTCAAGAATTTAGCTACTCCCTATCCAAATAGGGCTTTTTTTGTTACAATATCTGTATGCAATTCACATTTACATTACCCGAATCCTTGCCTCAAATGACGGTCAAACAATTCTTAGAGGAACAACTCCTCATCCCTAGAAAAATCCGCCATTTTTTGAGAATAAAGAAGAACATCCTAATTAACCACAAAGAAATTCACTGGAACGAGATGGTCAAGCCAGGGGACATTTGCCAGTTGACTTTTGACGAGGAAGATTATCCCCAAAAAGAAATCCTTTGGGGCAATCCAGACCTCGTTCAAGAGATTTATCAAGACCAACATCTCATTATCGTCAACAAGCCCGAAGGCATGAAAACTCACGGAAATCAACCTAATGAAATTGCCCTTCTCAACCATGTCTCTGCCTACGTTGGTCAAACCTGCTATGTCGTTCATCGCCTGGACATGGAAACAAGCGGTTTAGTGCTTTTTGCTAAAAATCCTTTTATCTTACCCATTCTCAATCATTTGTTGGAAAAAAAGGAAATCGTTCGTGAGTACTGGGCACTTATAGAAGGGCGAGTAGAGAGTAAAGAACTTATCTTCCGAGATAAAATCGGCCGTGATCGCCACGATCGTAGAAAAAGAATAGTTGATGCAAAAAATGGACAATATGCTGAAACGCATATCAGTCGATTAAAGCAATTTCCAAATCAGACTACCCTTGTCCGTTGCAAACTAAAGACCGGTCGAACGCATCAGATTCGTGTTCACCTTTCTCATCATAAGTACCCTATCCTGGGCGATCCTCTCTATAACTCTAGATCAAAAGTAAGCAGGCTCATGCTCCATGCCTTTCGACTTTCCTTTACCCATCCACTTACCTTAGAAAAATTGAGTTTTACTGCCCTCTCGGATACTTTCGAAACAGAATTAAAACAAAATGGATGACACTATCATCCATTTTTCTATACAAAAAAGCAAGACCAGAAGGCCTTGCTTTTATCGACTCAAGAATTATTTAGCGATTTTTGCAAAGTATTCAAGAGTACGTACAAGTTGTGCAGTGTATGACATTTCGTTGTCGTACCATGATACAACTTTAACCAATTGTTTACCATCAACGTCAAGAACTTTAGTTTGAGTTGCGTCAAACAATGAACCGTAAGACATACCTACGATATCTGAAGATACGATTGGATCTTCTGTGTAACCGTATGATTCGTTTGAAGCTGCTTTCATAGCTGCGTTTACTTCATCGACAGTAACGTTCTTTTCAAGAACTGCTACCAATTCAGTAACTGATCCAGTTGGAGTTGGAACACGTTGTGCAGATCCGTCAAGTTTACCATTCAATTCTGGGATTACAAGACCGATAGCTTTAGCAGCACCAGTTGAGTTAGGAACGATGTTTGCAGCACCAGCGCGAGCACGGCGAAGGTCACCACCACGGTGTGGTCCGTCAAGGATCATTTGGTCACCAGTGTAAGCGTGGATAGTAGTCATCAATCCTTCTACAACACCGAAGTTATCTTGAAGAGCTTTAGCCATTGGAGCCAAGCAGTTTGTAGTACATGAAGCACCTGAGATAACTGTTTCAGTACCATCAAGAACGTCGTGGTTAGTGTTAAATACAACTGTTTTAACATCGTTTCCACCAGGAGCAGTGATAACAACTTTCTTAGCTCCACCTTTAAGGTGTTTTTCAGCTGCATCTTTCTTAGCAAAGAAACCAGTTGCTTCAAGAACGATTTCTACACCGTCAGTAGCCCAGTCGATTTGTTCTGGATCACGTTCAGCAGAAACTTTAACGAATTTACCGTTAACTTCGAATCCACCTTCTTTAACTTCTACAGTACCGTCGAAACGACCTTGAGTTGTGTCGTATTTCAACAAGTGAGCAAGCATAACTGGATCTGTAAGGTCGTTGATGCGAGTAACTTCAACACCTTCTACGTTTTGGATACGGCGGAAAGCAAGACGACCGATACGGCCGAAACCGTTAATACCAACTTTAACTACCATTAGTGATTTCCTCCTTATGAAAATCATGAAAATTTTATTGTGAAAAGAGTAACTTGAATCACTACAAATCACCTTTCAACAAACCTATTATATAACTATTTGAGTTTAATTGCAAGTATGGGCGTTGATTTTCTCTCCTGCTTTTCTACTTTTTCTCCCCCTTTTCATTCATCTATTCTTTTATTTTCAAAGCATATCTCTAGAATCTTTTATAATATCTGCATATTTTCTTCATTTCAAGGTAAAACTCCGATTTCAACTCTTTCAGAGTTTACAAAAAAAGAGACAGGATCACTCCTGCCTCTAGGCTGATAAACGATTATTTACGACGTCCTGGACGTTCTGCATAACCATAGTAAGCATCTGCCATGATTTCTTCCATGTCAGCTACCATTGGCAAGCGTGGGTTCGCAGGAGAACATTGGTCTTCATAAGCAAGCAAGGCAATTTCATGCAAGCTGTCTTTCCAAGCTTTTTCATCGATTCCAAAGCCTTTGAAGTTCATTGTGATTCCAACTGCTTCACCAAGATCGTAAACTGCTTTGGCATACGCTTCAACCGCTTCTTCTGGAGTTGAGTGAGGCAATCCAAGCATTCTAGCAATATCTTGGAATTTTTCATCAGCTTTCCAGTAGTTGTACTTAGGCCATGTAGTCGTCTTAGATGGGCGAGTACCATTGTAACGGATAACGTATGGAAGCAAGATTGCGTTTGTACGTCCGTGAACAGTATGGTGAACCGCACCGATCTTGTGGGCCATTGAGTGGCTCATACCAAGGAAGGCATTGGCAAAGGCCATACCAGCCATTGTAGATGCATTGTGCATTTTTTCGCGAGCTTCTGGATCAGCTGTCTTAACAGATTTTTCCAACCATTCAAACACAAGTTTGATTGTTTGAAGGGCGATACCGTCTGTGTAGTCGTTAGCAAAGTTTGAAGTGTAAGCTTCAGTCGCGTGAGTCAAGACGTCCATACCTGTATCAGCAGCGATGAAGTCTGGAACTGACTCAACCAAAGCAGGGTCAACAATGGCAATAGTTGGTGTCAATGAGTAGTCAGCCAATGGGTATTTACGATTGTTTTTCTTATCAGAGATAACGGCAAATGGTGTTACTTCTGAACCTGTACCTGAAGTTGTTGGAATACCAATGTATTTCGCTTTTTTACCAAGTGATGGGAAGCGGAAGGCACGTTTACGGATATCCATGAATTTTTGAACCAAGTCACGGAAGTCGATTTGTGGTTGTTCGTAGAAGAGCCACATTACTTTGGCCGCGTCCATTGGAGAACCACCACCAAGAGCGATAATTGTGTCTGGCTCAAATGCTCTCATCACTTCAGTACCACGTTCTACAGTTGTGATATCTGGATCTGGTTCAACGTCTGAGAAGACTTGGACAGTTACACGGTTGCTACGTTTGTTCAATTGGTCAATAATGCGTTGAACAAAACCAAGTTTTTCGATCGATTTGTCTGTAACAATCATAACGCGTTCAATATCTTCACATGTTTGAAGGTATTGGATAGAATTGCGTTCGAAGTAAATTTTTGAAGGAACTTTAAACCACTGCATATTATTTCTACGTTTCCCTACTTTCTTGATGTTTAGAAGGTTGATCGCACTCACATTATCACCAACTGAGTTGTGTCCATATGAACCACATCCAAGTGTCAATGATGGGATGAAGGCATTGTATACGTCACCGATACCACCGAAAGTAGATGGAGAGTTCCAGATAATACGCATTGCTTTGATTTCTGTACCAAAGCGTTTAACAAGAGCTTCGTCTTTTGTATGGATAGCTGCTGAGTGACCAAGTCCGTTAAACTCAACCATTTGACGAGCTTTTTTAAGACCGTCTTCTGTATCTTCAGCTTTTAGGACAGCGATAACTGGTGACAATTTTTCACGAGTCAATGGTTCTTTTGGTCCTACTTCTGCACATTCTGCAGCCAAGATGTTTGTTCCTTCTGGAACGCTAAATCCTGCTTGTTCAGCAATCCATGCTGCTGGTTTACCAACGATGTTTGCGTTTAGTTTAGCACCTGCACAGTTTTTGCTGTTTGCTTTCACGCCGAAACAGAATTCTTCAAGAAGTGCTTTTTCTTTCTTGTTTACAAAGTAAGTGTGGTATGATTTGAATTCTTCTACAAATTCGTCATACACTTCTTTATCAATGATAACGGCTTGTTCTGATGCACAGACCATCCCATTATCAAATGATTTAGACATAACGATGTCATGAGCAGCTTGACGAAGGTCAGCAGATTTTTCTACATAAGCAGGTACGTTTCCGGCACCTACCCCAAGAGCTGGTTTTCCACATGAGTATGCAGCTTTAACCATAGCATTCCCACCAGTTGCGAGGATAGTCGCAACACCTTCGTGGTTCATAAGTGCCCCAGTTGCTTCCATAGATGGCTCTGTAATCCATTGAACACAGTTTTCAGGTGCACCGGCTGCGATGGCTGCATCACGAACGATTTGTGCAGCATGAGCAGAAGATTCTTGAGCTGATGGGTGGAAGGCGAAAACAATTGGGTTACGTGTCTTCAAAGCAATCAATGATTTGAAAATCGCTGTTGAAGTTGGGTTTGTTGTTGGAGTGATACCACAAATAACTCCGACCGGCTCCGCAATCTTCGTCAAACCTGTAATTGGATCATCTTCGATAACTCCAGCTGTTTTAACTCCACGCATATTGTTCACTACGTGTTCACAGGCAAATAGATTTTTTGTCGCCTTATCTTCAAATACACCACGACCAGTTTCTTCAACTGCGTGTTGTGCAAGGATACCGTGCGCATCAAGTGCTGCAACAGACGCTTTTGCTACGATGTAGTCAACTTGCTCTTGGTTCAACTTGCGCATTTCATCAAGCGCAACCAAGGCTTTTTTCACGAGACCGTCGACATGCTTTTCAGCAGCAAGTTGTTTTTCCTCTGGTGTTACTGTTTTTTTATCAGCCATATTATCCTCCATAGCCATTAAGGATGTTATCCTTTGTTAATTTTTTCACAAGTTCATTATAACTCTTTTTTTATACTTTGTAAACAGTTTCATAAGCATTTCACAAAGAAATTTTCTAAGTTTGTGATTTTTTTCTCAACCCACCTGTGCAATAGAGTTTTATCTGGATGATTGTGAAATTATGAAAAATATTTTTTTATTTCACAAAGTTTTTCTAGTTGATAGTTAGTTATCGAATTCAAGACAAGAAAGCGTTTTCTTTTCAGGCTTTGAAAATAGTCTCCTAACTTGGAGACTACTGTTTTTGCTGAAAAACGCCTTGTTTAAAGGTCCCCTCATAAACAACTTCTTGCTCTGTAGTCAACTTCCCTTGACCTTCAGCCTGACCATTTACAAAATCACCTTCGTATTTCCAGCCATCTTTTGATTGAAAAGTCCCTTTACCATTAAAAGCCCCATTATTGAACTCTCCTGTGTATTGGTCCCCGTTTTCAAAGGTCATAGTCCCCTGACCATTCATCTTCCCTCTTACCAAGGTTCCATCATAAACAAGCGCACCATTGTCAAGTGTCAGTACACCCTTTTTTGGAGTGTTTAGTAGAAAAACTGATACGGCGCAGATAGCGATTAGAAGAACGGTTGCAATCTCTATACGCGGGCGAGTTAGATATACTCGATATTTTTCAAAGATTTTTTTAAACTTTTCCATTGTCACTCTCATTTTCTAAACGGTCTAACCAGCTTTGGCATCCACTTGTGATGCGCGCATAGGTTTCCTCAAAATCTCCTGTGTACCATGGATCTGGAACACTTTCTGCCGCAAAAGAGTAGATCTTGTACTGTAGTTCCTGAGGGCACATGTGACGCAGATCTGAAACGTTTGAAGCATCCATACCGATAATGTAATCAAATGATTCAAAGTCCTCTCTGCCAATCTGAAGCGATGTTTTGTCTTTGTCATACGGGATCTGATACTGCTGAAAAATCCCCTGCGTCCCCTTATGAATCGGATTGCCATGTTCCCAAGATGACGTTGCCCGACTCTCGACTTGGTAAGCGCTCGTCATGGACTTCATCACAAACTCTGCCATGGGACTTCGGCAAATATTTCCTAAGCAAACAAATACTATTTTTTTCATCCCTTTTCCTCTTGTCTCATAGAAAAACGGGAGTGACAGGTCCCGTTTTATTCTTCGATTGCTCCGCCTTCGTCAACAACTGTTCCTTCTGGTGTCACAGCTTCTTTGAGTGGCAAAACGGTCTTGATCGCAGCCAATTCAAAGGTCAAATAAACCCCATCTACATCCAGTACGATTGTACCTTTCTCAGTATCTACTTCATCCACTGTTCCGTAAAGCCCACCAATTGTAATGACTTCATAGCCTTTTTGAAGCTTGTTCAAGCTTTCCATACGCTTTTGTGCTTGTTTCTTTTGAGAACGTTGCATAAAGAACATCAAGGCAAACATACCTACAAGCATGATCAAAAATGTTAAATTTGGACTAATATTTTCCATAGTATTTTCTCCTTTGTATTTTACATAGGACTACTATATCAAATTTCAGCTACTTTTACAAGATTGTGCCTTGTTTTTATGGTTATAAAAAATCAGAGTTTTCACTCTGATTTTTGTGATTATTTCAAGTTTTGAACGACTTTGACTAGATTTTCAACTGTAAATCCGTACTCTGCCAATACTTTTGGTGCTGGGGCAGATGCTCCAAAGGTATCAATACCGAGAACTGCACCATCAAGACCAACATACTTGTACCAGTTTTGAGTTGCACCCATTTCAACTGCAACACGACGGCGAACTGCATTTGGAAGGATTTCTTCCTTGTAAGCTGCATCTTGTGCGTCAAAGACATCTGTTGATGGCATGCTGACTACACGGACTTTTGCACCTTGGCTAGCCAATTCTTTGGCAGCTGCGACCGCCAAATTCACCTCTGAACCTGTTGCAATCAAGATTGTATCAAAGTCTGCTGCATTTTCATAGACAACATAGGCACCTTTCGCAACTTTGTCAAAGTCTGTTCCTTCTTCGACAGTCAAGTTTTGACGTGTCAAGACAAGGGCAGTTGGTGTTTTTTCGCTTGTCACGGCAAGGTACCAAGCCGCTTGAGTTTCACGCGCATCTGCTGGGCGGAAAACATTCAGATTTGGCATAGCACGGAGACCTGCTAAGTGTTCAACTGGTTCGTGAGTTGGACCATCTTCACCAACTGCAATCGAATCGTGGGTAAAGACATAAGTCACAGGAAGTCCTTGCAAGGCTGACAAGCGGACAGCTGCTTTCACATAGTCAGAAAAGACGAAGAAAGTACCACCGTATACACGAAGTCCACCGTGAAGGGCCATCCCGTTCAAGATCGTTCCCATTGCAAATTCACGAACACCAAACTGAATGTTGCGGTTCAAGCGATTAGCATCGTCTTGAAGTCCATCAGTCTTAATATAAGTCATGTTTGAGTGAGCAAGGTCAGCTGAACCACCTAGGAAGGTTGGCAATTTAGTAGCTACAACGTTCAAAGCATCTTGACTTGAGTTGCGAGTTGCTTGAGAAAATCCATTTTCTAAGGCTGGGAAGTCTGCTGGAGTCACTTTAACTGGATCACGGCCGTCGATGATGGCTTCTACTTCTGCAGCCAGTTCTGGATGAGCTTCTTTATAATCAGCAACTAATTTAGTCCAAGCTTGATAAGCTGATGCGCCACGATCTGCAACATTTTCTTTGAAATCAGCGTAAACTTCAGCTGGGATTTCAAATGGTTCATAGTCCCAACCAAGAGCTTGGCGAGTAGCCGCAGTTTCATCTGCTCCAAGAGGAGCACCGTGTACCGCATTAGTTCCTTGTTTGTTTGGAGAACCGTATCCAATAACAGTCTTCACTTCAATCAAAGATGGCTTGCCTGAAGCTTTAGCTGTTTCGATAGCAGCATGGATAGCTTCCAAGTCTGTTCCATCTTCAACCAAGGCTGTATGCCAGCCGTAGGCATTGTAGCGATCACGAACACTTTCAGTAAAGGAATCCTTTGTCTCACCATCCAAGTTAATGTCATTTGAATCATAAAGAACCACCAACTTGTCAAGTTTTTGCAAGCCTGCATATGAAGCCGCCTCACTTGAGACACCTTCCATCAAGTCTCCATCTCCACAGATCACATAAGTATAGTGGTCAAAGATATTGAAGCCTTCGCGGTTATACTTCGCTGCAAGGAAACGTTCTGCTTGGGCAAAACCAGTAGCAGTAGAAATCCCTTGACCTAGAGGACCAGTTGTAGCGTCAACCCCTGCTGTATGACCAAATTCTGGGTGACCTGGTGTTTTTGAACCCCATTGGCGGAAGTTCTTGACTTCTTCCATGCTCACATCTTCAAATCCAGAGAGATGAAGAAGGGCGTAGAGGAGCATAGAGCCGTGTCCTGCTGAAAGAATAAAGCGATCGCGGTTGATCCAGTTTGGTTGAGCTGGATTGATACGAAGTTGCTTTGTAAAGAGGCTATAGGCCATAGGAGCAGCCCCCATAACCACCCCTGGGTGACCTGAGTTTGCTTTGTTGATGGCGTCAATACCTAGAAAACGAATTGCATTAACAGATAGATTTGACATAGAATTTCCTTTCTCTTTGAGGTGATTAATAAATCACACATCCTATTTTACTATTATATGAAAAAATGCATAGAATAGCAATAAAACAATTTGCGTTCATCTAACACATTTGATTTTCTATTCCCTCGTCACTTCATAGTACGGAAGCAAGCGCGCATAAGCCTCTTCTAGCTTCTCCAATATCGCTTCTACTGACTGATTTTCAATGAAGGAAACATCTGCCTTAACCAAAACTTTACGGACTTCCTGACTTCTCACCTTCTCGCGTAAAGTACGACGATTCTCCTCAGTAGCCTCCACCTTATGACTTTCCCCATTTGAGTAGACTAGATAATAAATTCCTTCTACCGCTGGAAGTTCTAAAACCTTGGCTTGCTTGTCTAAAGTCTGTTCATCTTTCTTGCGCTCAATGAAGCTGACCTCAAAAGAAATCCCATAATTAGTAGGTGTTCCATACAAACGAAGAGCCATCATAGGTTCTGTCACTTGTCCGTCTCTCTGTAGATAGGCCCAGAAATGCGGTCGCAAGCGTTGCGCTTGGTTCATCCACTGACTAGTCTGTTGCAGTTGCCATTCTGGATGACTAGCTTGAAAGGTTTTGGCCAATTCTGTAAAAGACTTCCGAGCCTCTTGACCTTTTTGCCGCAAGGTCAACATCTTTTCTCTTTCATCGCCAGCTTTATCAGGATTACGGTACTGGACTCCTGCAAATGATAGGTATTCTCTAACTGTTTTCAGCATATCTGAATCTTTCCTTTCCTAGCAAAAAATCAGGATGAACCTGATTTTGCTTTGCTTATTCTGCATCTACGACAACATAGCGATTTGGCTCGTCACCTTCAGAGTAACTCGTCACGCCATCCATGCGTGAAATAATGCGATGGATTATCTTGCGTTCGCTATTTGACATTGGATCAGTTTGTTGACTACGCCCTTCCTCTAAAACGCGAGTCGCCAATTTTTGAGCGTAGGTTTGTAAGACTTCTGCACGGTGTTCAACATAATCATTGACATTGATCGTGATGTAGAAGGTTCTTGAATAGCGGTTATAAAGATAATTTTGAGCCAATAGTTGCAAGGCCTTCAAAACTTTACCATGATAACCGATAATACGGCCTGGTTCATTGGTGTCAATTTGAAGATTGATGGTGCGGCGATTGTAGTCGCTTGAAATCGTCCCTTCAACATCCATATCATCTACAATGGTTTGAACGTAGCTAGCTACTTCAGTTGCCACTTGTTCGATGTCATAACTTGGTTCTACTTTCAAGCCTAAATCTTCCAAAGATTGACTTGTTGCTTCCTGCGTTTCAGTTTCTTTTTCTGGAGCAGATTTCACTTCCTCGGTAGTATCCTCTGGTTCCAATTCATTTAAAATTGAAATATGGCCTGTTTCTTCCAAAATCGTGCTGGCGTGCTTTTCATTTTTCAGGATTTCAGCCTTGACCTCTTCAGAGACACCTTGACCTTCTTCTTCAATCTTCTTGATGGCTTCAACCACATATCCCAAATCAACTGTCGCTTCGCTGACGGTTTTCACTGGTTCATTTTTTTCATTAACTTCTTTTGGAACCCCTTTAATGGCCTGCTGGTTGGCTTTGATTACTGTCGTTTCACTAATGGCTTCGATATCAACTTGAGCTGGCTTCTTACCAAACAAGCCTAAAAATCCTTTTTTCTCTTTCGAAACGACCTTGATGTGGGCCTTCATTCTTGGAATGTCTAATTCTTTCAATCCTTTTTGGATTGCTTCTTCAACCGTTGAACCTGTAAATAATACCATTATCAGATTCCTCCTTATTTTTTCTTTTTCTGTGCTTTTTTCAAAGCTCTTCTCTTCTTGCCTTCTAAATCTTTTTCTGCTTGCGCCACTGCTTCTCTTTCGGCAATAATCTTGAAAGGATTGTTCAAGAAATAGGTTTGCAGAACTTGGTAAGCATTGGATACGGCCCAGTACAAGGCTACACCACTTGGGGCGGAGATGGCAAAAACAAAGATCAATACAGGCATACCATACATCATCCCTGTCGTAGCTCCACTTTTTTCGGACAAAGCTTTATTCGATAACCAGCTACTCAAGAAGGTAAAGACTGCCGCCAAAATCGGAAGGACAAAACTTGTATCTACTCCTCCCAAATTAATCCATAAAAAGTGACCTGTTTTCAAAAAGTCTACTCGACTCAAGGCTTGAAAAAGTGCCAAGAGAACAGGCATTTGTATTAAAATCGGCCAGAGAGAGGATGAATGTTTGATCCCTAACTCTTTATAAACCTTACGCATCTCCTGGTCTAGCTTGGTTCTACTTTCCATATCACGACCTGGGTATTGCTCTCGCAAAGCCTTGATGCGTGGTTGAGCCTCTTGCATTTTTCTAGAGGCAACCATCTGTGTCTGAAAGACCGGTAATAGAATCGTCCGGATCAAAATCGTGAAGAGGATAATCCCCACTCCGATACTAATGTCAAAGGACAAAAAGCGGATAATTTCAGCAAAAAAATAAACGAATTTGCTCCAAAAGTCTGTCGAATCTGCTGTTATATCGCTAGCTGTACCATTTGTTGCACAGGCTGTCATGATAAACAAGGACAAGCCCAACAAACTAGTCAACTGTAGTTTCTTTTTCACTCCCATTTCCTTCCTGGTAAATCTTTGATAACTTTAATACGTGGAGTAGGTTTTTCTCCATCTCTGCATATTCCAAGGTTTCCACCCCTTTTCGGGCAATCACGACAAAATCAACATGCTCTACTAAACTCCCTTTTACACTTTGTAGAATGTGCCGGATTCGTCTCTTGATTTGATTTCTGGTAACTGCATTCCCCAGCTTTTTGCTGACGGACAGTCCTACTCGAAAATGGTTTTGCTGGTTTTCCAATTGGTAGACAACAAATTTTCGATTGGCAAAACTTGTTCCGTCCTTGAAAATCGCCTTAAAATCTTTCTCTCTTTTTACACGAAAGCTTTTCTTCAAAACTCAACTCCATCTATTAAATTACTACTATTATACCATATTTTTTGAAAAAGCCAATAACAGCAAGGTTTTAGACATTTTCTACATAAAAAAAGCTGGAAAATCTCTTTCCCAACTTCTTTTTACAATCAAATTTTACGTGTATTTACTTATTTTTTCAAGCGCTCAACATCGCGTGCAATCACCAATTCTTCATCTGTTGGAATAACCAAGACACGGATTTTCGCTGCGTCAGTTGAGATGTCTCCCGTTACGCCAAAGACGTTCTTTTCTGGATCCACATCACAACCAAACCAAGAGATACCTGAAATGACATCCTCACGAACCAAAGCTGCATTTTCACCGATACCTGCTGTGAAGATAATCGCATCTGCTCCATTTAGGACTGCAAGGTATTGACCGATATGTTTTTGGATACGATCAACATAGATTTCATAAGCCAAAGTCGCATCATGGTCTCCTGCTTCCATAGCAGCAATCACATCACGCATATCGCTTGACTGACCAGAAACTCCCATGAGCCCTGATTCACGATTGAGAACGCGACTAATATCTTCTGGGGTATTAAAATCCTCTGTATATTGCATGAGATAAGGGATGATAGCAGGGTCAATATCTCCTGTACGAGTTCCCATCATCACACCTCCAAGTGGTGTGAATCCCATAGAAGTATCCACAGACTTCCCTCCCTTAACAGCTGTGATAGAAGCCCCGTTACCAATATGGCAGGTAATCAATTTCAAGTCTTCTAGAGGGCGGCCCAAAAGTTTCGCTGCTTCTCCTGCGACAAACTGGTGGCTTGTCCCGTGGGCACCATATTTACGAACCTTGTTGTCTGTGTAGTATTTAGTTGGTAGAGGGTAGCGATAAGCCTTCTCTGGCATGCTTGTGTGGAATGAGGTATCAAATACGACAACACTGGTAATATCTGGCAGCAATTCCTTAAATGCGCGAATTCCAGCTGCGTTAGCTGGATTGTGAAGAGGAGCCAACAGTCCCAATTCCTCAACTTTTTCTAACACATCTCCCTCAACAACTGTTGATTCCTTGAAATATTCACCACCTGCAACGACGCGGTGGCCAACACCTGTAATCTCATCGTACCCTTTGATAATGTCAAAACGAATCAAGTCATCCAATAAAATTTTAACGGCTTGTGTGTGGTCTTCAATATCAAGAATTTGTTGCTCCGAACGACCGTCAAATTTTACTGTTGAAATTGAATCTTTCAATCCAATACGTTCAATCAAGCCTTTAGCCAAAACTTTTTCCTCAGGCATTTGATAAAGTTGCCATTTCAAGCTTGAGCTTCCTGCATTGATTGCAATTGTTTTTGTCATAAGATGATACCTCTTTTTAAGCGTTTTCATCTATTATAACAAAATCTCTTTTATATTTCAGTACCTTTGCTCCAATTTTGAAAATTTTCTTTAAAGGTCAACAAAACTGACGGATCTTGCAAGCTAGTAAGAGGGTAAACAAAGGGTTCTATTTCCTTGTCTCTTTTCTTCTGTAAGACAAAAATACTTTTAGCTTGGCTTGCAGTTGAGAAAATATCCTCTGGCAGAGCGATGATAGCAGCCAGACTCACTTCGTCTTTGAGCCACCCTTTTAATAAGTCACTTTGAGGACTGGTCAATAAATCACTCGGAGCTAGAAAAATAGCATAGCCATCTGACTTAAGGTACTTGAGGCCTTGTTCCATCAGCAAATGGTGGGCATAGGTATGCTCTTGACTAGAAGCCACTTGATAGCGTGAAGCGATGGCATCGTCTGGGTAATAGCCAACAGGTAAGTCGCTGATGACCACGTCGCTTTCTTTAAGCATTTGCGGACGAACGGCATCTCCTTGGACAAAACCAGCCTGCAAACCAATCACATCTGCCATACTGGCTGCCAAATCAATCAGCAAGTCATCCACTTCGATTCCCAAGTAATCTACTTTTTTAGCGAGAGAAGTCAAGAAAGTAGCCCCCAAAATCCCCATACCAGAACCTATTTCGAGAATGCTAATTTCCTCTTTATGAAGCAACTCTTCTACAACAATTACCAAGAGGAGGGCAATGGCATCTGGTGTAAACTGGTGATTGGCCTGTAAAGGTTCCGTTTGTCCTGCCTTCATCAAGAGAAACTGGTAGGTCTTGAGCCACTCTTCCTTGCGAAGCGCTAAGCGCTTAAGGGCTTGATTGTTCTCCTTGACCTGCTCTAGATTGGTCTCGCCATCTAGATAGATACTATTTTGCTCTACCAAGGCGTCATAAAAGTTGGTCGCCAAATCACTTTGGATGACTTGGACATTCTCTAGTAAATACGTATAAGCTTGTTCAATTTTTTCAAAATCCATATTTCTATCTTATCAAATTTCCCTCCTTTTTTCCATTCCTATAGAAAAATCACTCCCTTACTAGGCGAGTGATTTTTGGGCTACTGTTAAAAAGAGCTCTGCGTAATTTCCTAGGAAAAGACCTTCGGCACTGTAAAGGATCTGACTGTCAATGCTCGAAAAACCAAACTGGGCTAGCTTGTTTTCCAGTTCAGCTAAATCAAAACCATGATGGTTGGTATCTGTCTTGACAAAATCAGCGATGAGGACCTGTCCATTCTCCCTAAGATGATGGTGAAACATAGCAAGAGTTGCATCTAGATCAGGCATATGATGAAGAACCCTACTGACAACAATTAGGTCAAATTGCTGCTCCAAGGGATTTGCCAGTAAATCCTGCTCCAAGAGTTGAAGATTCCTGATTTCTTGTTCCTCTGCTTTCAAACGGGCTTGCTCCAGCATTTTCTCTGAAATGTCTACAAGGGTAACTGACTTGGCCTGCTTGGCTAGGGGCAAGGCTAATAGACCCGTCCCACCACCAAAGTCCAATATTTCCGTGTCTGATAGAAGAGCAATCTGTTTCTCGACCGCTTGACAAGCCAAATTTGCAAGGAAGATATTTTTAGGGGAATCAAAGGTTTCTGCTTTGTGGTTAAAATCGTGTTTCATGTTTTTAGTTTAGCACAAAGTAGTTGAATTTACTAGGAATTATCTTTCTTTTCAGGCTTTTCTTCTGATTTTTTCTTCCCTGCTTGATTGCTTGAATCAGTCGCTACCTCTTCCTTTTTAGCTGTTTTCTTTTCTTGGGTTTTCAGCGGAGGAAAGAGAAATTCATAATTGCCCTTATTCATACGAACACTTGTTGCAAAACCTGTTTTCGTATTTTGATACTTGACTTTTCCTAAGTTAAAGACACGTTCCCCACTTTCTTGCTCAGCCTTATCCTTACTTCGCTTGGCCATGGCAAAAGCTGCCAACTTTTCTTTGTTTAGGGCAAAGTCTTTGTGATGGGCTACTTGCCGATTTAAATAAAACTGCAACAAAAGGCTAAAAATGGCTGCCATGGTGACTGCATATAAAAGAACGCCTGCCTTAACTTTTTGTTTTTTCCACATGATAGATGAACTCCCTTTCTAAGCCCTTTTGAAATTGGAAACGAAAGCGAACCAATTGATTTTCCTCTGTAATTTGAGCTGATTTGAGTCCATAAACCATAGGTTGGTAGCCCCGTCCGCTGGTATCCGTTTTTCGAAAATCATCCGATTTAGACTTCCCTATAGAGATATCCTTACCATCCTGTTTTAAATAGAGGCGATTGCCTTCTACCTTTTCAAACTGCGAACGCTCTAACTCTACCTCCAGTTGATCCACAAACAAGAGCCACTCCTTTTGCTCGCTTTGCTGCTGGTAACGAACTTCTAAAATGAGGAGCTGACTCATAGCTTGAAAAAGGAGCAAGCCTCCGCTAATGACGATAAGGGCAATCAGAGATTCTAAAAGAGTGAAAGCTCTTACCTTACTGCTCTTTAAGATCCAGCAACTTCGATGAACCATGGTAGACCTCCAATCCTTTCTCACTAGCAAATACCTGGATTTCCACTCCATTTACCCTCACTTGATTTTGACCTGTTTGCAAGGCCATCTTCGCCACACGCAAGACTTCTTCCTTTTGCAAGATTTCTGCCTCTTCTTGTCTATTTTTCTGGATTTGTCCCAAAAGAAGGGTCGCAATGCTGGCAAACACAGCCAAAGCTACTACTGCTTCTAGTAAGATTACTGCCTTAATTTTTTGTTTCCTTAGTGCGTTTAATTTTTCCATTTCCTAGATATAATTGATAGCGAATCGCTCCTTTACTGGTCTGAAATTCAACCTTAGCCAGGGACGAATTGCCCCCAGCTCGGTCAAATATAATGCTTTGTCCTGATGGTGCCTGAATTCCTTTAGGAACTGTCAACTTTTGACTGCCATTACTGATCGTCTGTCCATCTAAGTTCAAGCTGGTCTTTTGCTGACTGGCTACACTGCGTTTTTGTGTTTCCCGATAGAGTTCTTCAAACTCCATAAAGAAAATCTGCTCCTCTACCGCTGTAAAAGTGGATTGAACAGAACCAGACAAGCCCAAGGCAACGATACTCACAAGTCCCAAAACCAAGAGACTTTCCAGCATGGTAAAGGCCTTAATCTGCAACAGTTTGACTTGTTTTTTGTTTTGCATGGTAGTCTTTATAAGCTTTAGCTTGCTCAGCTGTGATACGACCGTCTGCTTGTAATTTGCTAAGGCTAGCATCTTCATTCTTGTCCAGACTATAGAGCTCTGCCTGGCTTTCTACGACCTTGACAACAGCAGCTTTTCCTTTATCATCTACGGCATCCTTTTGCTTGGTCAAATTGGGCACAAAGAGCAAGAGAAGAACACTGATGATAAGCAAAACCACTAACATTTCTACCAAAGTGAAAGCTTTAACCTTGGCTTTTTTTAAATTTGTCATGAGTTTTTTCATTTTAAAAATTTACCTCCATATTTTGATACATGGGCATAAGCATTGCCGCATAAAGTAAAACGATAATCAGGGCCACAAAGATAAAAACCAGTGGCTGTACCAGATTCATGGTACGATTAACTCGGGTAAAAAAAGCTTCCCAAGTTTTTTCCGCATAGATTTCCAACTCACTCCCCAGCTTGGACTTGACTTCCCCATACTCGATGATGAGACTCAACTCCTTTTTAAAGAAAGGATAGGTCGCTATGGTTTGAGAAAATTCCCGACCATTTTGCAGGGCTTGAGCCAAATCTTGACCGATTTCTTTAAAGAGCTGAGAACCTTGTTCCTGCATGATCTGAAAAATCTGCGTCAGCTCCATTCCCTGCGAAATCATATTGCCCCATTCACGCGCATAATAGGCCGTCAGATAGGTCTGGACAAAGATTCCTAGAAAGGGAACCCGTGCCAACATCGAGAAAACCCGCATCTTGGAACTTCTTTTGTAAAAAGTGAGGGCTAAAAGTAAAGATAGAGAGCAAACCAACACTAGCCCCAGAAAAATTTGTGGCAGATTGCCAATGATTTGGGTGGCGATATTGCTACTGTCCAGTTGGGGGAGCAAATAATTCCTGAGCCCCAACATGATTAGCAGGAGAAATCCCAGCAAAATCAAAGGATAGGTCGCTACTTCAATTAACTTCTTCTTGACCTTGGACAAATTATCCAGATATTCTTCTATCTTCCCCAAACTCAGGTGAAGATTCCCATGTACTTCAGCTAGAGATAATTGGGTCACAATAGCACTTGAAAACCCCAAGCTGTCCATCATCTCTGAAAAGGATTTCCCCTGAGACAAGCCTTGGTGCATCCGGGCCACATAGTCCTTTTCCAGCAGGGCACTTCTGCCCAAAAAAGAAATAATTTCCACCAAATGAAAGCCACTGGAAAAGAGGTTGTTAAACAGGGTGATGATTTTCTTCTGCTTAGCTGTAGCTAATTTTTTCCGTTTCAGCCTGAAGACTTGTGATATGTCCATCTTTAAGAAGCTGGTCAATCTGCGCATTCCAGCTAGTTGGCTGGTGTTCTTGAAAGTCTTTGTTTGCAAAGTCAACGATTCCTCCTCCCCCGATTAATCTCTGGTAGCAGACTCCTTGCAGAACAACTGCTAATTCTTCCTCCGTCACACCTAACTCCAGAAGGCGTTCATAAACACCTCGGATACTCTTGGCATGAATGGTTGAAAAGACTGTCGCCCCTGTCAAACTGGCTCTGACCACTGCACGCGCCGTCTCGCTATCCCGAATTTCACCGATAATCAAGAGGTCAGGACGATGCCGGAGAGACAGTTTGATGAGATTTTCATAGGTCAAACCAATCGCTTCATTCAACTGCAACTGGAGCATGTCTTCCTGCTTGATCTCGACAGGATCTTCAATGGACATGACCTGTTGCCCCATAAACAGAGACTTGGCTAATTCGTGCATCAGAGTCGTCTTGCCACTTCCGACTGGACCTGCAAAGAGATAGAGTCCCCGTTGCCTGTACTGCTCACCCAGTTCGTTCATATCCTGAAACCAGAAATGCAGGTCCTGCTCCTCATCGTGCAACAAACGAATGACCAAACTCTCATGTCCCCGATAATCTCCCACGGTAGACAAACGCAGAGAAGACACCTTCTCCCCATGCTGATAGTCGCAAGAGCCCAGTTGACTACGTCTCTTCTCTCCTACGTTCATACCCGCCACAAACTTAAAATGACTAATCACAGCAGCTAAAACATCAAACTCATAGGAGTCAACGAGACACCGCTCGTCTCCAATCCGCATGTGAAGCTCGTAGGACTTTTCCTTGGGAATGAAATAGATATCCTGAGCCTTCTTTTCTTTCGCAGTAGCAATAATTTTCTGTGCAATTTCTTGTACCATACCGCCCTCCTTATCTAACTATTCGCAAAAAAATAAAAAAAGCAACTTAAAAAGTTACTTTTTTATCTCCATTTCATGCGGCAAGAACGGTGTTTTTCTTGACCTGTTTGTTTTTCGTAGCCTGGACGTAGCTTTTCATCGGGGATGGCTTGCTCATCCTGTAAAAGTGCCAAAGAATGGTACTGCTGCAAATACTCATCGCACTCATCACACCAGCGTTGGTCGGCAGGATCCCAAAAAATAGTCATCAAATCACTCCGACTTTTATAAAGAGGATTCTTCTTTTCCAGCTCAAACCAGCATGATTTATAATATTTTAGAGCATCATAATACTTGTCAAAAGATTGACTCATGATGACATCTTCTTCCCAACCTTCTATGAACCACCACGGTTCAAAATCCCCATACATTTCTATAACACGATACATTCTTACTACTTCCTTTGTATCGTATATTATATCTAATTTTTTATTACAAGAAAAGGATTTTGCTTGCCTTTCCCTTTAGGAAGACTTCTTTAAATAGCTTTTCAGCCTATCATAAAAATAGGAGTCCTTTATTGACCCCTATTTTTATCATCTTAGGCTTGATAACGTTTCACACCATCTAGGTAGGTTGCTACCAATTCCAAATCTTTATCCAGTACGATAAAGTCGGCATCATAACCTTCACGGATTTGACCACAGACATCATCGATGTGAACAGATTTTGCTGGGTTGAGGCTGGCCATCATGACTGCTTCATGCGGATTCGCAATGCCCCATTCGACCACATTCTTCAAACCATCTTTGAGTTTAAGGATAGAACCTGCCAAATTGCCTGTAGATTTGAGGCGAGCAGTTCCATTAGCAACTACTACTGGGAATTCTCCCAACATGTAGTCGCCATCTTCCAAGCCACCAGCTGTCATACAGTCTGTGATAAGGGCGATATTTTCAGTTCCCTTTTGTTTGAGCAAGATATCACAGGCCTTTGGATCCACATGGTGACCGTCACAGATCAACTCTGCATAGGTATGTGGCAACTCATACATGGCTCCCACCATACCGAGCTCACGGTGAGTCAACCCACGCATTCCATTGTAGGCATGTACCCAAACGCTTGCTCCAGCATCCACTGCTTTTTTAGCTTCATCAAAAGTCGCATTTGAGTGTCCAAGAGCAACAGTCACTCCTTCACCCGTAATTGTACGAACAAAGTCTTCTACACCTTCACGTTCTGGCGCAAGGGCAATTTTATTGAGCAGGCCATTAGCTGCTTTTTGCCAAGCACGAAACTCATCCATACGAGGATCTTTCATGTAAGCAGGGTTTTGAGCTCCCTTGTATTTCTCTGTGAAATAAGGCCCTTCAAAATAGATTCCACGAATCTTGGCTCCACTTGCTTCCTGGTAACGAGCACCGATATTTTCAGTTACCGCAAGCAACTGCTCGTAAGAAGAAGTCAACGTCGTTGGCAAGAAGCTAGTAACACCTGTGCTAAGCAATCCTTCACTCATAGTATGAAGGGTTCCTTCGATGTTATTATCCATGACATCGACACCACCAAATCCATGAATATGGGTATCCACAAGTCCTGGGGCAATGCTATAACCTGTGTAGTCAATCACCTCAGCTCCTTCAGGAATCTGTTCTACATGTTTGCCAAACTTGCCATCCACAAGTTCCAAGTAACCGCCACGACGAACTCCGTGTGGGTAGAAAAACTGATCCGCTTTAATATAATTAGGCATAATGATAACCTCCTTGATAGATTGATTCTAGAATTTATTATGTCAATTACATTATAAACCTTTCTTTTTCATTTGTAAATGGTATAGACCTATTTTTCGTGGATATTTTAAAAGAGCTGGATTTCTCCAACTCTTTAATTTTATTTTGATTTTACAGGCAGTTCTTGAGCAGCCTTAACGGCAGCTGCGATCGTTTCTGCGTATAGCTTAGCACCTTCTTCAATCATGTTGCTATCATTCCCAAAGTGGACTTGGTCAGTTCCAGCCCAGATTTCAGGGTGTTCCTTAGCGACCTTATTCCAGTCAGCGACGCTCACATATGGATTCTTTTCAGCTAATTCTCTCGCATAAGCCGCATACTGCTCCACTGATGCATAAGTGTCCTTGCTCTTGTCTCCCTCATAAGGTGTCACCAGTATCAGATGGTGCCCTTTCGGTAGATTGTTCACGATACTGTCCAAATCATTCTTATAGCCTTCAGGATTGTTGACCCCCGTTGCAATGACAACTGTTTTTAAAAGCGCCTTGTTCTGGCTATTATTGAGCATGATGTCATTGGCTTGCTTGGTCGTCCGACTAACCTGAGCATTGATATTTGCATCAGGAAGCGCCTCTTTTAAGGCTGTATTGGCACGTAAAGTCACTGAATCCCCAATCAGACTCGTTCCATCAGAAATTCCTAGACGACTCAGTTCAGCTTGTTCAGCAAGAGTCTTTGTTTGTCCTATATTGGTCTGAGCTTGCTTGAAACCATTGATCATCAAGTCTGTCTCAAAGGCTCCAACTTGAGGAGCCACAGCTATGATAATCAAGGTAATCAAGGTAAGAATGCCAGCAGCACCAGCACTAATTGGTTTAATATGAGGCAATGGACTAATCTTCCGTATTAAAGGATTGGATTTACCGGCAATCAATGGCTCAATAATATAGAAGGATAGGATAGCAAAGAAATAAGAAAAGATGATTGTCAGAATAACAGCAGGCAAATTACTCATCAGCTGAGAAAAGATAATATAAAAAGTCCAGTGGAAAAGATAAACCGCGTAGCTGGTATCCGCTAAAAATGTAATGATCCGAGGTTCTTGTATCTCAGGCGTTTTCTCATGCAAGACACGCGCAGCAAAAATCATGGTCACTGCCGCTAAACTTGCTAGCAAGAAGCCAAATAAGTACGCGAACAGGTAGGTGAACTTGACAAAGAAGGTCAAGAGCACTAATACCAAGAGACCTGCAGCAAATACCAGTAGATTTTGACGAAGATCCCACATCCGGTCAAATTGCTTGACTAAATCGCTCGTCTGACGAACCCCCACAACTGTCGCCAAAATGCTTCCTAAAAAGAAAGGATAGACATGGGTCAAACTTGAAAAGTAGACAGATGAATAGGAACTCGCCATTAGACTACCAATAAACATGGAGAAAAAGCTAATGATGAAAGCTCCAGCAGAAAGGAGAAAGACCATCCCTCTCAATTGACTACTAGATTTTGAACGTTTCGATAAGAACCAAACCGCTAAGCCCCAAAGGATATAGTAGTGAACCTCAACAGCTAGACTCCAGTTGTGAACAAAGAGATGCGGAATGAACTGGGATTCATAACTTCCTCCTGTTAACATTTCGTAGAAGTTGGTCATAAAACCGAGAACTCCAGCAATCTGGCCACCAATTCCAGCAACATAGTCTTGACGAACCAAGAAAGTAAAAGGCATGGTCACCAAAACCATCAGCACCACAGGTGGCACGATACGATAAAACCGTCTCTTAAAAAAGCCCAGTAAATCAATCTGATGTGCCTTCCCAAATTCTTCTAAAAGGAGGGAGGTAATCAAAAATCCTGAAAAAGTGAAAAAGACATCTACCCCAAAGAATCCTCCAGGAAAGATCGTTTGAAAGAAGTGGTACAAAAGCACCAAAAGTAAACCTGTAATCCTAATCAAGGAAAACCATTTAATACGCATACGAGTCTATTCTCCATTAAATTAGGAAGCAAAACACCACCTAATTTCCATTCCATTATACTCCCTATTCTATCAAAAAAATAGGAAAAATCCTAAGAGAAAACTTAGGATTTTGGCATTCTATTTTTACACTTTAGAAATTGCGCCCTGACTTGTTGTAGCCATATTTTTCCACAAAATACTCACGAAATTCCAAGAGATTGTCATCCATAATGGCTTGACGCACTTGCTTCATCAGGTTGAGCAAGAAGTAGAGATTGTGGTAACTAGTCAAGCGGATACCGAAGGTTTCATCAGCCTTGAGCAGGTGACGAAGGTAGGCGCGTGTATAGTTCTTACATGTGTAGCAATCACACTCAGGATCCAGTGGCGTAAAGTCCTCAGCAAACTGGGCATTTTTGACAACCAAACGACCTTGACTGGTCATACAAGTTCCGTTACGAGCGATACGAGTCGGTAAGACACAGTCAAACATATCCACCCCACGAATCACCCCATCAATCAAGCTATCTGGCGCTCCCACACCCATCAAATAGCGAGGTTTGTTTTCAGGAAGCAGTTGGGTTGTAAAGTCCAAGACGGCATTCATTTCTTCGTGCGTTTCTCCCACTGCCAAACCACCGATAGAGTATCCAGGGAAATCCATGCTGACAAGGTCATGAGCTGACTGACGGCGAAGGTCTTCAAATCCTGCCCCCTGCACAATTCCAAACAAACCTTGATCCTGTGGACGACGGTGAGCCTTCAAACCACGCTCAGCCCAACGACTGGTACGCTCGATGGATTTCTTAACGTAGTCGTAAGGTTGGTAAAACTGAGGACATTCGTCAAAGGACATCATGATGTCTGAGCCCAGATTATTCTGAATAGAGATGGCCTTTTCTGGCGATAGGAACATCTTGGAACCATTGAGATGGTTTTTAAAAGTTACTCCTTCTTCGGTGATATTACGACTATCTGCTAGGGAATAAACCTGGAAACCACCACTATCCGTCAAGATTGGTTGGTCCCAGTTCATAAATTTGTGGAGACCACCTGCGCGTGCGATGAGTTCATCTCCAGGACGAAGCCAGAGATGATAAGTATTAGACAGGATAATTCCTGATCCCATCTCCTTCAACTCCTCTGGTGACTGGGTCTTGACAGTAGCTTGGGTCCCAACCGGCATAAACATAGGTGTCGGGAAGGTGCCGTGAGGGGTGATGATTTCTCCCAGACGAGCTCCCGTGTGTTTTTCTTTCTTAATCAAACGGTATTTGATTGGTGAATCTGACATTTTTTACCTCCGAAGCTGGGAAAAACAGTCCCAGTTCATACTTTGCGCCCAAAGGCATACTGTATGATTTTATCAAAAAAAGCTGGAACTGTCACGAACTATGGTATAATGAGAGAATGAAATACCCAAAAATTGATTTAAAAACTATTCGTCTGCAGACGAGGCAGTTTCAGGCTGAAAATCCCCGCCTCTTTCTGGTCTATCTCTTACCTAGCATGCTGGTCATCTTATCAGGCTTTCTCAACCCCTTGGCTCGTCTCCAAGACAGTGTTTTAGAGCAATCCTTTTTCAGCATGCTGGCACAAGTGCTCCAAGCCTATCTCTTCCCACTAGTGGTTTCTTTTGTGAGCACGATTTTTCTAGCAGGTGCTGCTTTTGCGACACTCCGACTCCTCAAGGATCCTGATACAGAACTCTCAGTAAAATCAAGCCTGGCCCTCTTTGCTGAAGAGCGCTTCTCGCAAACCTTCCTAACTCTGCTCCTCAAACGTTTCTACCTCTTTTTATGGAGCATTCCAAACTTAGTAGGCGTTTATTTTCTCTTTTATAGCAATCTCTTGGCTCGGAGATTTGTCGCCCTACATCCTGAATTTCCAAAATTAGACCTCTCATCCGTTGAAACCGAGCAATTCCTTCTGACCTTTGGCCTCTACTTTTTCGCGAGTCTCATCTTGATGATTGTAGGGAACACCCTCTACGTTCCGCAACATTATGCCTACTCGCAGGTAGAATTCCTCCTCTGCGATACTCTAGATTTAGGACAGGCTAAACCCCGTCAAATCCTGAAAACCAGCCGTTTCTTGATGAAGGGTTACAAATTCCAGTGCTTTGTCCTCGACCTACAACTACTCCCTTGGTACTTCCTCAACTGGCTCACTTTTGGAATTGCTAGTTTTTCAATCCTTCCCTATATCCAGAACAATCATATCTTCTTTTACAGAGCCCTACTAGCCCGTAAACGTCGAAATGGATAAGAGCATACAAAAACCAGCATCGTTCAGGACGCTGGTTTTCTAATTTAAAAAGCAAAATACTCAGCAGAGTCAAAATAGCAGGCCCACCTTGCTTCAGAAGAATCTTCTTGTTTATCCTAAAGGAATGACACAAAAAAAGAAGCGGGAACTCAATCAGTTCCCAACTTCCATTTTAATGATTAGTTCATTGATACGTGAACGTGGTCATAGTGGTTTTCGGTCACACTACCACGATCCGGCATTGGATTCCACGTGTAGGCTGGTCCATATTTACTATCATATGGAGCGTAGAAACGTTGCTTCCAGATGATATAGTTGATACCACGGCTAGCCATATTTTTGACTGCATATTCTGCAATTTGATCCCCGAGTGCTGAACTCACTGGAACCATGAAGTCGATGGCCAAACCTTTACCATGGTCGCCACTGTCTCCAGGACGGTAACCACTAAAAGATGTGATGCCAAACAAGTTGGCGATTTCTTCCTTAAAGGCTGCTGTTTGCGGTTGAAGACCAGCATTCTCAGACTTAGCTACAGCAAGTCCTGCATAGTCAGGAGCTGCTGGAGCTGAATAAGTTCTTGAAGGAGTTTGGCTTTGCTCTGCTTGATAAGTCGAAGTTGCAGTATCAGAAGTTGCTGTTGATGCTGCTGTTTCTTCTGTTGCACTTGTTCCTGTTGTATCAGCAGGCGTTTCAGTTGCTGGAGCAGCTGCTACTGGGGCTTCTGCTGGAGTTGTTGCTTGTGGAGCTTCTTCTTCAACTGGGCGAGTTGTTTCTGCTACTGGTACTTCCGCTAGAGTCGTTTCAGCTGTTTCTTCAGCTACAGATGTTTCTGTAGATGGTGTCTCTTCAGCAACTGTCGCTGTCTCAGAAACTTCTGAACTTGGCGCTACTTCTGCTGGTTTTTCCGTCTCTGTTGCAGTTGGAGCTTCCTCAATTGGTTGAGAAAGGTCTTCTACTTGAACTGTTTGTTCATCGACTGTCACTTGATTCGTCGTCAAATCAGCTGTCGCAGTCGTCACTTCTTCACTAGCATCTGATTGAGGAGCTTGGATTTCAACTTCCGTTACCTCTTCTGCCTCATTGACAGTTGTAGTGAGGACAGTATCTGGGAAAATCAAGTCCATATTAGTGATTTTGTTCAAATTAGCAAGAACCGTCACATCTACCCCCAAAGCTTCTGCAATCGTGCTCAGGGTATCACCATACTGAACTGTATAGCTGTTTTTGTTCTCGTTTTTCGTCACATCATTTTGGATTTGCTCAACGCTACGTGCTGTCCAAGAGATTTCTTGAGCTTTCGCTCCTAATGCGGGAGCAAGAGACAAGGCTACTGTCGAGGCTAAAATAATTCTTTTCTTCATTCGTTCATATTCCTTTCAAATGAGTACCTGTCTATCATAACACAAAAAAAGCTGAAAAAAAGCCCTCTCGGGCCTATTTAATAGAACTGTCTATTCCTTGTAACAAACTCGATTACTTGAAATAGTTTGTTAGGTTTCTGTCACAAAACTGACACAATCTTCTCGTCCCCAATCCTCAGAAATATGAGGAATATCTGCTAACTCTTGAATCCTGTGATTCCCTTCATAAGAAGACTCTAAAAAGTTGATGCTTTGAAGGCCACTATTCTGGGCAAATTCCACATCCAAAGTCCGGTCTCCTATATAGTAGGTGTTCTCAGAATCCAACTCATACTTGTCTAGCAGATAGGTCGCCGCTTGTGGACTGGGCTTGCGCGCAAAGCCACTCTGACTGGTTAAAATCTCTTTGAAATAGGATTCCAACCCCAAGTCTCTGAGAATGGTAAAAGCATTGTCTCCCTTATGAGTATAGACAAACTGCTGAATCCCTGCTTGGTCTGCCCAAGCTAGCACTTCACGCGCACCTGGCATCAAAACTACCTGGGCATTTTTCTCAGCCAGACTCTGGGCACGCACCTGATTGAGCACTTCCGCATCCAGATTTCTCTCTTCTGCCACCTGCTCCAGCAAATCCTGCACTGAATACCTAAGGATAAACTCTCTCACTTTTTCCTTATCATAAGGAATAGAAAATTGAGCAAAGGTCTCCTCAATCCCTGACAAAATCGCTTCGTAAGAGTCCAATAAAGTCCCGTCTAAATCCCAAATAAAGGCTGTTTTTTGCATTTCCTATCCTTTCAAGCTCATATAACGCTGGTAACGGTAACGTAGAAATAACCAGCGAAAACCATTATCCAAGAGAGTCCCTGCCCAAATACCAGGCAAGCCCCAACCAAGAACAATACCCATCAGATAAGCTGTCCCTATACGGATACACCACATCCCAATACTTGTCGCATAAAAGGGGAGGCGAGCATTCCCCAAGCCCTGCCAAACTGCCGTATAAATAACGGTCCCTGTCGACATGGGGGTTCCTAGTAGAGAAAACAGTGCCACCAAAACGCTCGCTTCAACCGCTACAGGATCAGTCGTATAGAGATGAGTCAATGGTGTCCCCAAGGCATAGATACTGAGAGTTAAGGGCAACATGAGAAGCAGGGAAAGCCAAAAGGTTTGCTTGCTTACCTCGTCTACTCTTTCCCAGTTATCCTCTCCAACTGCTCGAGCTACCTGCATGACCGTTGCCGTAGCGACACCAAAGGCAGGCATGTAGTTAAACTGGGTCAAGACTTCTCCAACTGCATTTCCCGCCACTGCCTCCGTTCCAAAAGAGACGACCAAGGCAATGATCACTACATCTCCAGCCCGCATCATGAGACGTTCTCCTGCCGCTGGCAAAGCCAAAGTCAATAGTTCCTTATCTAAACCAAAAGTCGGTTTCTCAAAAGGCAACTTTAATTGCGACCACAAAATCACAAGACCGACTAAGCGAGACAAGATAGTCCCCCAAGCAACACCCGCTATGCCCATATCAAGGACAAAAATAGCTAGACTTGAAAAAAGAATATTCAAGGCATTGGATAAAAGACTAACATAGAGGGGTAGACGCGGATTATGCGTTGCACGAATCAAGGCCCCTAGACTAGTCATCAAGCCCAAGAGAACAATCGATCCGCCTACCAAAGATAGGTAGAGCCCACCACTCTCGGCTACATCCCTCTCCGTGCCCAAGAGTCCTATCATCTCTTGCCCAGCAAAGAGCGATAAGGCGCCTAAAAGTGCACTCAGCAATAGGGTTATCTTGAGAGCCTCTGTCACATGATAAGCCAACTTGGACTGATCTTTCTGCCCCAAACTTTTTGAAATAACACTAGAAATAGCAGCCCCTAGAGCGATAAAAATCGCCTGGTAAATCGTGATAATATTGCCAGCCACTGAAACACCCGAAATAGCTATCAGTCCCAAGTGAGCGACCAAGTAACTGTCCACCATTCCCATGAGCATCTGCAAAAAGTTTTCACCCATAGCTGGCAATGCAATATTAAGAATGTCTTTATTTTTCTTAAACAATCTCTCCTCCTGATGAAAAGAAACTCAGTTGGTTTCCCAACCGAGTTTACTCCCTCTGTCTTAAAGTCCTAGATAAGCCTCAACCGCTACTTGCATATCAGCAGCTGCCACTGTTGATTTATGACGAACTGTAGCTGTTTCAAGGCCATCAACCGCTGGTGGCACTGCCACTCCTGATATTTCATGTAATTGATCCAAGGCTTCAAAGTCAGTCAAGCCTGCTTTTCCTGTTACCGCTTCTACTGCAACCACTGGGAACTTGTAGGGACTAGCTGTTGAAGCAATCACTGTCTTAGTCGCATCGCCAGTAGCCGCTTGGTATTTTCTATAAACAGCTGAGGCAACCGCCGTATGTGGATCCTCGATGTAGGCATCTGTTTGATAAACACGTTTAATTTCTGCTGCTGTTTCTTCCTCAGTCGCATATTCAGCTGCAAAGAGTTCCAGAATCACTGCATCAAAGTCTGTCAATTCATATTGTCCTTGTGTACTCAAGGCATTCATGAGTTCAGCTGTCTTAACCGCATCATTCCCCAAAAGATGGAAAATCAAACGCTCCAAGTTTGAAGATACTAAGATATCCATAGATGGACTAGTTGTTACTTTAAACTCACGTTTCTTATCGTAAACACGTGTTTTGAAGAAGTCTGTCAAGACATTGTTGTCATTTGAAGCACAGACTAATTTACCAACTGGCAGACCAATTTGCTTGGCATAAAAGGCAGCCAAGATATTTCCAAAGTTTCCAGTTGGTACTGTGAAGTTGACCTTTTCACCAGCCACAATCTCACCAGACTTGACCAACTGAGCGTAGGCATAAACATAATAAACAATCTGTGGTACCAAACGACCAATGTTCATAGAGTTAGCTGATGAAAATTGCAGTTTATTGGCAGCCAATTTTTCACGAAGAGCTACATCGTTAAACATATGTTTCACATTTGTTTGTGCATCATCAAAGTTTCCATCAATAGCGATAACATGAGTATTGTCGCCAGTCTGAGTAGTCATTTGCAACTCTTGTACCTTGCTGACACCATCTTTTGGATAAAAGACGATAATCTCAGTTCCAGGCACATCCGCAAACCCTGCCATAGCAGCTTTTCCAGTATCACCAGATGTCGCTGTCAAAATGACAATCTTGTTCTCCAAACCATGCT
The DNA here is from genome assembly GCF_041432205.1 of Streptococcus sp. 27098_8_51. Lineage (GTDB taxonomy): Bacteria > Bacillota > Bacilli > Lactobacillales > Streptococcaceae > Streptococcus. Next base: position 3,052 of record NZ_JAPVZE010000019.1, on the reverse strand, counting down.
TTTTAGCGGCTGTCGTCATAAAGTATGGCAAGATAGACAAGGCCATATCTTTAAAGGCAATCGTTGAACCATGGAACAATTCCAAGTTGTATTGCCCATCCAGTTTCACCAATGGCGCAATAGCTGGAGTATCAAACTTGCTATCGTAGGCATTGTTGATACAGTAGTCCAACTCCTCAGCCGTAAAGTCATCTAAAAATGCTGATAAAACTAATTTAGCCACTTCTTGGTAAGAAGCATCTTTTAATGTGTCAAAGTCCAAATCCACCTTTGGATAAGTAAGCGGAGTAAACAGACCACCATCCGTCGCCAAACCTTGCAAAATAGCTTGGCTGGCAGTTGCTGTATTATTCGCATCACGCGTTGATTGATAAACTAATGTCATGAATCTCTATCCTTTATCTATAGTCTCTTCCATTATATCACGATTTTTCAGAAAATTCTCCCTTTATAAGAGAAATTATAATCCCAATTCTTTCTTCAAAGGCTCTAAATAAACCATTTCTTGCTTATCTCTTTTCTCCAGTCCTTCCTCAGCTAGGATGAGTAAGTCTTTAGAAAACTCGAGAACCGCAGCTTCTTCTTCATCTGTGAGTTGTTTTTTAGAAAATTGTCGTCTTAAAAGCTTATAATCACGACCAAATGTGGTAAAAAATGGTGCAGATTGCAAGTAAGCTTCTAACTTGTCTAAATTGAGCAACAAACCCAAATGAAAAGCCGCCGCAGCAAAGGTACGATTCAAGGGTTGCGTACAGACACTACGAAACTCAACTGTTCCTCGAGTCGTTAAGTCTTGGTACTGGTAACTACGATGAGTTTGGAAATCCTCCTCCTGAGGATGAATTAACACCTCATCCCCATTAAGGGTAAATGCTTGGATTTCAGGTGTAGCCAAATAGTCCCTAGCCTGAATCGGATAAAAATAATAGGTCTGCCCACCACGCTCCGCAGTAAAAATCGCAGAATGATCTAGATAATCAAAAAAATCATTCTCATCTTTGAAGAGTCTGGCATTGACGCCTACATTTTCAGGATAAATCCCGTGCATGGATTCTTCCCAAAAAATATCCCTTGAAATCTTAGTATCCCAATCTTCCCCTGAAAACTCAGAATTGGCAAATAAAAAGGCTTTTGCAGCTTCAATTTGCGTAAAAGCATTGATAACCCGCAAGTAGTTGGACTTTGAAACGTCCAGTTGAACCTGACTTCCACAGATAAAGGCACCATACTCAGGGAAATGATGTAAATCTGATTTAGTTACATTTCTACTCAAATTCAGATAATCCATCAACATCTGATAGCGGGGATAAGCCACTGGACAATTCTCATTTTTATCCCAGTTGGGATGAATGCCGCAGCCAACAATAGCATGGTTAGCTTCACCCAACTTATTCTGAATCGTAGCCATATAGAAGTTAAAGCGTTCTTCTACCTCTTGGATAGATTCGGCCTTTCCGAATGCAAACTCAATCGTCGTATAAGCAACCTCAAACAAGATCGTATCTTGGCTGACTGGATCAAGCAACTGAATTGGATTCCCAAAATCATCCACTTTTTCGATAGTGAAGCCCAATACTGATGGTAAATACCGAAAGAGATCCTTAACAACTTCACCATCTGTAGCTTCACCCTCTAAATTTACAATAGGATATTCTAACTCAATCCCAATAAATAAATCTGGGTTCTCTTTTATATTCTTTAAGTAACGTTTCTTTAGTAATTCAACAGACCGAGACATTAATCACCAAACTCTTTCATAATCAAAATAAATTGTGAATAAGTAATATTATACCAAAAATACACTAAAAATGATTAGAGTAAGAAGAAAAAGATGATTCATCAGTTATCTGTACTTAAAGAAAAATATCAAAATCTTCACCAAATCAAAAAACAAGGTCCGAAAACCTTGTCTTTATTACTATACCGGCGGCCGGGGTCGAACCGGCACGTCCTTGCGGACACTGGATTTTGAGTCCAGCGCGTCTGCCAATTCCGCCACGCCGGCAAATAGTAACTGGGGTAGCTGGATTCGAACCAACGCATGAGGGAGTCAAAGTCCCTTGCCTTACCGCTTGGCTATACCCCAATAATATAAAATAGGCGAGTGATGGGGATCGAACCCACGCATGCCAGAGCCACAATCTGGTGTGTTAACCACTTCACCACACCCGCCATAATCATATTAACACGGGCAGTAGGAATTGAACCCACACTGAAGGTTTTGGAGACCTTAGTTCTACCTTTAAACTATGCCCGTAACTAAAGTAATGGAAGGGGAGGGATTCGAACCCCCGAACCCGAAGGAGCGGATTTACAGTCCGCCGCGTTTAGCCTCTTCGCTACCCTTCCAAGTTATAAATAAAATATGGCGCGAGACGGAATCGAACCGCCGACACATGGAGCTTCAATCCATTGCTCTACCAACTGAGCTACCGAGCCAAATTGCGGGAGCAGGATTTGAACCTACGACCTTCGGGTTATGAGCCCGACGAGCTACCGAGCTGCTCCATCCCGCGTTAATATAAAAAGGAGGATGTGGGATTCGAACCCACGCACGCTTTTACACGCCTGACGGTTTTCAAGACCGTTCCCTTCAGCCGGACTTGGGTAATCCTCCAATAAATAGTCCGTACGGGATTCGAACCCGTGTTACCGCCGTGAAAAGGCGGTGTCTTAACCCCTTGACCAACGGACCATATTTATAAATGGGCACGAGTGGACTCGAACCACCGACCTCACGCTTATCAGGCGTGCGCTCTAACCACCTGAGCTACGCGCCCAAGTTTAAAAAACTTGGTAATTGAACAAAGTTCAAAGCGGGTGACGAGAATCGAACTCGCGACAACAGCTTGGAAGGCTGTAGTTTTACCACTAAACTACACCCGCTAAAATGGGAGTTAACGGGATCGAACCGCTGACCCTCTGCTTGTAAGGCAGATGCTCTCCCAGCTGAGCTAAACTCCCAAAGGGCGGAGTCTAGCTCAGCCAACGGTAAGAAACTTCGTTTCTCTCATCCGCCGATTGTAATTTCGATTTCCTCTCAATTACAACT
>NZ_JAPVZE010000018.1:0-38740 GCF_041432205.1 Streptococcus sp. 27098_8_51 | reverse complement strand
ACCTTCAGCAAGGTAAATCTAGCGGGTGAAGAAATCGCGGGTGCAAAAATCCAAATTTTCCGTGGAGAAAAAGTTGCAGGTAGTCCTGTGGCTGAATGGACTTCAAAAGCCAATCAATCACATGTACTTGATTTGACTCCAGGAGTATATACTTTCCATGAAGAAGCCGCTCCAACTGGATACTTAGCAGTAACAGATATTACATTCCAAGTTAACTACGACGGAACTGTAACAGTGGTAAATGCTAGTGGAAATCAGGTTGAGTTTAAGGATGGTAAGTTAGTAGTAACGGACCAAACTGAACCAGAAAATCCTAACCTACCAAACACTGGAAGCGAATCTGGACAAGCTGCATTAGCAGCAGGTTTAGCTCTTCTAGCTTTAGGTGCAGGTCTTGTAGCAACTAAACGAAGAAAAGAAGACTAATCTCATTTAGTAGCCAATAAGTAGATTAAAGAAAGATCAGGGATAACTCCCTGGTCTTTTTTTATGGTTCAGAATAATGAAATATGCTAAATTAAACTATTTACCAGTATGGTGTATGACTATTGCTAAATCTCTTCTGATTTTTACTTATATAAAATAGTTTGGATAATTATTAAGGTGCATCAAACTTATAAATAAATGGAATGTTTTGTGTGATGTTTCTTTCTGTTTGTTTAAAAGAGAAGTTGTTCGTATGTGAACACTAAACTTAAAGAAACTTCAGTGTGATGAAAGAATTAATTTTTATGGCAGTAATTTTACACTGTGTCAATATTTTCAAAAGGCAATAACCTCATAATATTACAAAAAAAGTTAATTTTGTTTTATAATGAAACTAAAGGAGGTTTCTATATTAAAAATAGAACAAATATGATAAATATTGCACTCACATATAGTTATGAAACATGTTAATATGATGTAACTTATTCAATAACCCTCATGGATTTCAACGAATTCGAAAGGAGATGAGTGTTGAGATTTTATAATCATAGTTTGTCGTTTTAATGTTTTCGGTAATTTAGAAAGGAAGATTATGAAGAACAAGAAATTTTGGTTACCCATCCTAACTTCTCTGGCCTGTTTGCTAGGGATAATCTTTGCTCCAAATTCAGTTCAAGCAAAGGAACTGAAGAACGTTATCAGTAATATTGGAATTTGGGAAGTTGATAATGGTAAATTTATAAGTCCGGATGAAAATGGAATTTATAACCTTTCTCCAGAGCACCATGACTACTCAAACTATAAGTTCTCAGTGGATTATGATTTGAGTGCCTATGATGGCAAATTGGAGGACGGTGATACCTTTACCTTTACTGTTCCGAGCCCTTTAACTGTTAGACATGAAACTTTTGATTTAAAAGATAAGGAAACAGATCTCGTTATCGGAGAAACTCAAATTGTATCAAACGGGGATAATAATGGTGGTAAGGCGACTATTACATTAAAAAATCTGAAAACCTATCTTGAGAAAAAAGGTGGCTATCAAGTCCAAAACGTTAAAGGAAATTTCTTTGTTGGTTTTAGTTCTAAAAATGAATTAAGCAATGAAACGCTCCGTTTTGATAAGACGGAAACTATAAATGAAATTACCCATCAAATTAAGGTCAAAAAAGGGGAAGCCTCTGATTATTCTGAAGGAATTGGACGTGCTAATTTCAGTAAGTATCATGGTCTGATTTACAAAGAGGATTGGACATCTAGTGCTCTAAATAAGAGTGGACAATATTTACACAGTTGGTATGTTCGAGCTAATCCTAAACAAGCTGCCTATAACAAAATTGAAATTCATGACTGGGTTGACCCAAATGCCTCACCGATGCAGATGATTCCTGAAACATTTAAAGTTACGGCAGGTTGGTACGATAAATCTTATTACTTTAAAGATGAGGTGGTTTTAGAAGCTGGTAAGGATTACCAAGTAAAATGGAATGATTCTTACACAGAATTTACTTTAACAATTAACAATGCATCTTCAATTCTTGCGAAGAACGGGAAACCAGCAGCATTTCGAATTAATTATAAAACAAGTGCTCCAGCTGATGGCACGCAAGTCCAAAACAATGCTGAAATGAAGGGTGATGACCAGATTCTAACATATGACGACTATAGTAATAAGACAGTCGTTAAGCAAATCGGAAACTCAGTCGTTGCTTCTGGCGGTACAATTCAGTTAGAAACAGGTTACCGTATCATTCTTTACAAGGTCGACGAGCTGACTCATGACCGTCTAAAAGGAGCAAAATTTAAGATTACTCCTCCGGCAGGAGCTACGGCTAAAGAAGAAATTGTAACGACAAATGATGACGGAATTGCTGAATCATCTATTTACTCAGAGAGTGATATCAAGAAAGGGAACTTTACGGTAACCGAGATTGAGGCTCCTGAGGGATATGAGTTGAATCCTACTCCATTTGAGATGACTGTTGGGCAAGATGGAGCTATCAAAACAGTTACAAATAAACGTAGCAAAGCTAAAGTTAAGATTAAGGCTAATAAAAAACTTACGGGTCGTGAGTTGAAGGCTGAAGAGTTTGAATTCACTTTAACAGACCAAGATGGTAAGGTGAAAGAAACTGTGAAGAATGACAAAGACGGAAACATTGCTTTCTCAGAATTGGAATTCGACAAAGCAGGGACTTATACCTTTAAAATTGCTGAAAAAGCTGGCAGTGATACAAGCATCAAGTACGACACTAAAACTGTCACGGCTACAGTTACTGTAGTAGATAAGGGCAAAGGTGCACTTGAAGCAACTGTTTCTTACGATGATGAAAAAGCTTTCGAGAATACTTACACTCCAGCAAAAACGGAAGTTCCTGTGAAGAAAGTATGGAAGGACGAGAACAACCAAGATGGCAAACGTCCAACTTCTGTCACAGTTAAATTGCTTGCAGATGGTCAAGATACAGGTAAGACACTTACATTGACTGAAGCGAACGGTTGGGCTGGAAGCTTCAAAGACCTTGATGCTGATAAAGGCGGCACACCTATCCAGTACACGGTAGTAGAAGTAACTGTTGCTGGTTACACTTCTAAGGTTACTGGTGACGCTGCATCAGGATTCACTATCACAAATAGCTATTCACCAGAAACAGTTGATGTAAAAGCAACTAAGAACTGGGATGACGCAAACAACCAAGACGGTAAACGTCCAACTAAGATTACAATCAATCTTTTAGCAGACGGTGAGAAAGTAGCATCGAAAGAGATCCAGGCAGCTGCAGACGGAACTTGGACTGCTACATTCGAAAAATTAGCAAAATATAAAGCTGGTAAAGAAATCAAGTACACTGTAACAGAAGAAGCCGTAGCCGAATACGAATCAACTATTACAGACTTTACCATCACAAACAAATATGCTCCTAAAGAAATCGACTACAAGGTAACAAAAGTATGGAATGACGCTAATAACCAAGACGGTAAACGTCCTGAGTCCGTAACGGTTCAACTTTATAAAAAAGTAGGAAACGCAGATCCAGTAGCCGTTGAAGGTAAGAAATTGACCTTAACAGCTAAGGAGAAGACTGATGATAATACTTGGGTAGCATCCTTCACCAATCTTCCACAATACGAAGCTGGAAAAGAAATCACCTATTCTATCAAGGAAGTGGATGTACCAGCTGGTTATAAAGCCTCTGTAACTGGTCAAGTAGTTACTAACACTCACAATCCAGATACAGTCATCCTTTCAGGAACTAAGGTGTGGAAAGATAACAACAACCAAGACGGCAAACGTACAACATCTGTGAAAGTTCAAATTCTTAACGGCGAAAAAGTTGTTCAAGAAATTGAAGTTTCAGAAAAAACTGGCTGGAAGTTCGAATCTAAAAAACTTCCTAAGTATGAGAATGGTAAGGAAATCAAGTATACTGTCAAAGAAACTGCTATGACAGAATACAAAGCAACCATCACTACAGACAAGGATGGCAAGTACACCATTACCAACGAACATACTCCAGAAAAAACAGCTGTAAAAGGTCATAAGATCTGGAAAGATGAAGAGAACAAAGACGGTATCCGTCCAGCATCTATCACAGTAAAACTTCTTGCAGATGGTAAGGAAACTGGTCAGACAGCTACAGTGTCAGAGACAAGTGGCTGGACTTATGAATTTACAGGTCTTGATCGTTATCAAGAAGGTAAGGAGATTACCTACACTGTTGAAGAAGTGAATGTTCCAGATGGTTATATAGCTTCAGTAGAAGGTTACAACATTACAAATACGCACACTCCTGAAAAACCAACACCTGGCAAACCAAATGAACCAGGTAAGCCTAAAAAAGGTGGGGAATTACCTAATACAGGAAGCGAGTCTAACCAAGCAGCTCTAGTAGGTGGAATCTCCCTTCTTGGATTGGGAACAGGATTCTTGGCAAGACGCAAAAAAGAAGATTAAATTTTTTAAACGGTATCTTTTACTAAATTTGCATCACGTTTTAAAAGTAGAAACAAGTGTCAATAGAAATTGACACTTGTTTTTTTGTAACTGACCCTGGTTCTACTACCGGATACAAGTGGATAGTTGCCACTTACTGAAAAGCTATTGTTTTCGCTACGAAATCCTCTATAATAGGTGACAAATAAAAAAGGAGATGTTACATATGATTGAAACAAGATTACAAGATAAATTGAAGCCAGGTTTGGAGGTAGAAAATTTTCAAAAAGATGGGGATATCTATCTGTCTCTTAATCCAGCTTATCTATCTGGAGATAATGCTAAATACATGACCATGTATAACCGTATGGCTCGCTGGTACGATATGAGTGAGAAATGGATAGGACCACTTCTCCACGGCAAGGCGATTGATAAGTTGAGAAGGGATCTGATGGAGGAAATAGAATGGAAAGATAATTTATCTGTACTTTATGTCTCTATTGGGACTGGTCAAGACCTCCGTTATATTCCTGAGACAATTGACCTGAAAAGTTTAGACTTTGTAGGGGTAGATATTTCTATCAGTATGCTAGAAAAATGCCAGAAATCTTGCGCTAAAAAGACTAATTTGCAACTTTTCCATGCTTGCGCGGAGGATCTACCCTTTGCGAATAATAGTTTTGACATTGTCTACCATATTGGCGGAATCAATTTTTTCAATGATAAGGCCAAGGCTATGCAGGAAATGCTACGAGTGGCGAAGCCAGGAACCAAAATTTTAATCGCAGATGAGACGGCTGACTATGTGGATCAGCAATATAAGAAAAATCATTTTAGTAAGGATTATTTTAAAGATGCTACTGTTGATTTGAGTGAAATTGAGAATGCTGTTCCAAGCGAAGTTAAGGAAAAGGAAATGAAACTTCTTTGGGATGGCAAATTCTACGCCTTGACATTTAGGAAATAAGAAAAAGTATCTTGGTAGAGCTTAGAAAGTAAGTATGAAGATAAAAATATTCCCTTAGACAGCTGTCTGAGGGAATGTTTTTTATGGGAGCATCATCAATTCGACAATCATTGCTATGTAGATGATTAAGGTAAGGAGAAAACCAGCTCTCCAGAAAAACTTGATGAATTTAGGGTAATAAAAACTTCGTTTTTTGACAAGGAAAAAGACTACAAGGAGGATTGCTAGGAGAGAAAGTGCGACTCCAAGTCGCGGTAGAAAGTTGTGGGTAAAAGCTTTAGCAGTAATCAGATAGTACTCGAATACCAAAAGTGGAAAAGCTAGATCCGCGAAATTAAATCCTATTTTCCTAAGTCCGAAAAGCTTGGTGACAATAAAGCAAACCACCAAGGTTAATATCAATAATAAAATAGATGCTATTTTCATTAAAATCATACCCATATTGTATCATAAAAAAACGCTAAAGGAAATGAGAAACAAGGGAATTTGTTGGAAAGTCAGGCTTTTGAGATTGTAGGTGTTTTTTGTTATAATGAAAGTTATGAAATCTTATAATACCTTGAATGATTATTATCGAAAACTTTTTGGAGAAAAGACTTTCAAAGTTCCTATTGATGCGGGATTTGACTGTCCAAATCGGGATGGAACTGTAGCTCACGGTGGTTGTACTTTTTGTACGGTTTCAGGTTCTGGAGATGCCATCGTGGCACCGGATGCCCCTATCCGTGAGCAATTTTATAAGGAAATTGACTTTATGCACCGCAAGTGGCCAGAAGTTAAAAAGTATCTGGTTTATTTTCAAAACTTTACCAACACCCATGAAAAGGTGGAAGTGATTCGGGAGCGATACGAGCAGGCTATCAACGAGCCAGGTGTAGTAGGGATTAATATCGGAACACGACCAGACTGTTTACCCGATGAAACCATCGAATATTTGGCTGAGTTATCGGAACGCATGCATGTGACTGTAGAATTGGGCTTACAGACAACCTTTGAAGCAACCTCTGACCTGATTAACCGTGCCCATTCTTATGAATTGTATGTTGAAACAGTAAAACGCTTGAGGAAATATCCCAAAATTGAGATTGTTTCCCATTTGATCAATGGTTTGCCTGGTGAGACTCATGAGATGATGGTCGAAAATGTCCGTCGCTGTGTTACGGATAATGATATTCAAGGAATTAAACTGCACTTGCTTCACCTCATGACCAATACACGGATGCAGCGAGATTACCACGAAGGACGCTTGCAACTGATGAGTCAGGATGAGTATGTCAAGGTCATTTGTGACCAACTAGAAATCATTCCCAAGCATATCGTCATCCATCGAATTACAGGAGATGCACCGAGAGATATGCTGATTGGCCCTATGTGGAGCCTCAATAAATGGGAAGTGCTAAATGCTATTGAAACTGAAATGAGACGCCGAGGAAGTGTTCAGGGCTGTAAGGCTGTAAAACAGGAGTTTGAAAATGAAAAGACCACTTGAGATGGCGCATGATTTTTTAGCTGAAGTCGTGACAAAAGAGGATATTGTTGTGGATGCGACCATGGGTAATGGGCATGATACCCTTTTTCTAGCCAAGCTAGCCAAGCAAGTCTATGCCTTTGATATTCAGGAGCAGGCTTTGGAGAAGACGCAAGAGCGTTTGGATCAGGCTGGAATGAAAAATGCCCAGTTAATCTTGAAAGGTCATGAGACACTAGACCAGTTTGTGACAGAAGCTAAGGCAGGGATTTTTAATCTTGGTTATTTACCTTCTGCTGACAAATCCGTCATCACTCAACCTCAGACTACTATCGAAGCATTAGAAAATCTGTGTCATTTGCTTGTCAAAGGGGGACGGATTGCTATCATGATCTACTATGGTCATGAAGGAGGAGACACCGAGAGGGATGCTGTATTGGATTTTGTTAGCCAGTTGAACCAACAAGAGTATACAGTTGCCATTTATCGGACTCTCAACCAAGTTAATAATCCACCGTTTTTAGTTATGATTGAAAAATTAGAAAGGTATAGACATGGATAAACAATACCTTCGTGAGAAGCTTGAGGCAATGCGCCAAAATTTTGTCGAGTCAACGCATCACGAGCGAGCAGTCGGGGTGCTCGATGAAGCACATATGAGCAAGAAAATGCTTAAAATCAAGAAAAAATTAGTGGCTCTTGAAATGGAACGATGCCAGAAAAAAATTGAGCACAAAGACTGTTCTAAGATTGATCAGAAAATCCAAGAGCAAAAGGAGATTTTTGAATCTTGTTGTAAAAAAGATTAAGGAGGAATTGTGTGGAATTACTCATTTACTTGATTCTATTTTTATTTGTCTTAATCATTTCAACCACGACTAATAAACTTCTCCCTTTTTTGCCCCTTCCTCTTGTACAAATTCTTTTGGGGATTGGGATTGGTTTATTTGTTCCCGATGCGGACTTTCATCTCAATACAGAGCTGTTTCTAGCCATGGTTATTGGTCCCTTACTTTTCCGAGAGGCAGAAGAAGCGGATATTACGTCCATTTTGAAGCATTGGCGGATTGTCGTCTTTCTGATTTTTCCTGTGATTTTTATCTCGACCTTAAGCTTGGGAGGCATGGCTCACTTCCTTTGGATGACTCTTCCTTTGGCTGCCTGTTTAGCAGTTGGAGCGGCACTTGGGCCAACAGATTTGGTTGCCTTCGCATCTCTTTCTGAACGTTTTCGTTTTCCCAAACGGGTTTCTAATATCCTAAAAGGGGAAGGACTCTTAAATGATGCTTCTGGTTTGGTTGCCTTTCAGATGGCTCTTGCTGCTTGGACAACAGGAACGTTTTCTCTCAGCCAAGCTGGAACTTCCCTAGCACTTTCTATCCTTGGTGGTTTTGTAGTTGGTTTTGTGACGGCTATGGTCAATCGTTTCTTGCATAGCTTTTTACTGAGTGTGCGAGCGATAGATATAGCTAGTGAACTATTGCTAGAGCTAAGTTTGCCACTCATGACCTTTTTCATCGCAGAAGAGTTTCATGTTTCAGGGATTATCGCAGTAGTGGTTGCAGGTATTTTGAAGGCCAGTCGTTTTAAGAAAATTACGCTCCTTGAGGCTCAGGTAGACACCGTGACGGAGACCGTTTGGCACACCGTGACCTTTATGCTAAATGGATCAGTCTTTGTTCTCTTGGGAATGGAATTAGAGTTGATAGCAGAGCCGATCTTGTCTAATTCTCTCTACAATCCCCTTCTTTTACTGCTTTCAGTTGTCGTTCTGACCTTCTTACTCTTTGCGATCCGCTTTGTCATGATTGCTGGTTTTTACTTTGTGAGGACGCGTCGACTTAAGAAAAAAATTAATAAGTACACGAAAGATATGCTTCTTTTGACCTTCTCTGGTGTCAAAGGAACAGTATCTATCGCGACCATTCTCCTCATACCAAGTCATTTGGAGCAGGAATACCCTCTCTTACTCTTCCTTGTAGCAGGCGTTACACTATTGAGCTTTCTAACAGGTTTATTGGTTCTCCCTCACTTATCTGAAGAACAAGAGGAAAGCAAGGATCATTTGATGCATATTGCGATTTTGAATGATGTAGCTGCAGAATTAGAAAAAGAACTGGACCATCACAAAAACAAACTTCCTCTTTATGCAGCTATTGATAATTATCATGGTCGAATTGAAAATCTCATCCTTAGTCTGGAAAATAAGAGAGTCCAAGAGGACTGGGAGTCCCTAAAGCTTCTTATCTTGAGTATTGAGAGTGACGGTTTGGAGCAAGCCTATGAAGAAAATAGAATCAGTGAGCGTGGCTATCGAGTTTACCAACGTTACCTAAAAAACATGGAGCAGAGTATCAATCGGAATTTCGCTTCCAGAGTGACTTATTACTTCCTAGTTTCTTTACGGATACTGCGCTTTCTACTCCATGAAATGTTTACCTTTGGCAAAACTTTCCGTAGTTGGATAAATGAAGAATCTCGTAAACTACTAGCAGTTGACTATGATCAGATTTCAGAGTTGTATTTGGAAAATACAGAGCTGATTATCGAGAGTTTGGAAAACCTCAAGGGGGTTTACAAGAGTTCTCTGATTAGCTTTATGCAAGAGTCTCGTCTACGCGAGACGGCTATTATCGGAAGTGGTGCCTTTGTTGAGCGGGTTATCAATCGCATCAAACCAAACAATATCGATGAAATGCTACGAGGCTACTATCTCGAACGTAAGGCAATCTTTGAATACGAAGAAGCTAAACTGATAACAGCCAAGTATGCCAAAAAACTACGCCAAAATGTGAATAATTTAGAAAATTATTCTCTGAAAGAGGCCGCAAATACTTTACCTTATGATATGCTAGATTTAATCAGAAGAACTTAGATGATGAAGAAAATGACGGAGGATGGAACATGAAAAAGTGGTGGAATGAGCTGATGGACAGGCCCTTATTGAAAGCTTTTTTGCATTATTATCAAGCATCTGATAGTGAGTTGACCAGTGTTGCGGTTGCCTACTATTGGTTGATTTCAATCTTTCCTTTGCTAATGATAATGGTCAATATCTTGCCTTATTTTCAGATTCCGGTCTCAAATTTCTTACTGACGATTAAGGAATTCTTGCCTGATACGGTGTATGATGTGGTTGCCAAGATTGTCCGAGAAGTTCTGACTCAACCATCAACTGGTTTGCTGAGTTTTGCCGTTTTATCTGCACTCTGGACCTTTTCGAAATCAATGGATTTCCTCCAAAAAGCCTTTAATAAAGCCTATGGGGTGACCAAGAGTCGAGGAATTATCTCCCATCAGTTGATGAGTCTACTTGTTAGTTTTGGCTTGCAGATCCTTTTTGCCTTGGCCTTATTTTTGAGTATGTTTGGTCGTATGTTGCTCAACCTCCTCAAAACTTACTGGCAATCAGACAGTCCGCTATTTTCCTACCTGCAAGACTTTACAGGTCCTCTGGTCTATGCCTTGATCTTTGCCATTTTAGTTATGATCTACTACTTCCTTCCAAAAGTAAAAGCACCACGAATCCGCTATGTTTTACCAGGAAGTGTCTTTGTCTTGCTAACTCTTATCTTTTTATTGAACATCTTTTCTGTCTACGTCAATAGTTATGTCAATCATCTGGTTGATGTTCGATTTTTCAGTTCCATTATCGTGGTGGTCATGATGTTCTGGTTTATTCTTATTGCAAAGATTTTGATTATCGGAGCAGTTATCAATGCCAGTGTTCAGAGTTTGAAAGATCCAAAGTTTGGTATGGAATAATTAGAAAAATCCCTATTAGGTTTCCTAATAGGGATTTTCTTAATAGATAAACATGGCATCTCCAAAACTGAAGAAGCGGTAATGTTCTTGGATAGCATGGTGATAGGCATCTAGGACTAAGTCACGACCGGCAAAGGCAGAAACCAACATGACCAGAGTTGATTTTGGTAGGTGGAAGTTGGTTGAAAAAGCATCCACAACCTTCCAGTCGTAGCCTGGTTTGATAAAGATATTGGTCCAACCAGAATCTGCTTGGATTTGCCCATTAAACTTGGAACCGATGGTTTCCAGTGTGCGGATAGAAGTGGTTCCAACAGCGATGACGCGACCTCCATTTTCCTTGACTGAGCGAAGGGTGGCAGCTGCTTCCTCAGAAAGTTGGTAGAACTCCGAGTGCATTTCATGTTCGTCCAGATTGTCAACAGAGACAGGTCTAAAGGTTCCGAGTCCGACGTGAAGAGTGAGATAGACTAGATGAACACCTTTGGCTTGGATTTCTGCTAGTAGTTCTTTGGTGAAGTGCAATCCAGCAGTCGGTGCAGCAGCAGAGCCACTCTCTTTAGCGTAGACCGTTTGATAACGTTCACGGTCATCCAATTTTTCATGGATATAAGGTGGTAGTGGCATTTCACCCAGGCTTTCCAAAACTTCTAGGAAAATTCCTTGGTATTCAAAACGGACAATGCGGCCCCCATGGGTCAATTCTTCTGTAACGACAGCGCTGAGGCGACCATCACCAAAGCTGACACGAGTACCGACCTTGAGGCGTTTGGCAGGTTTAGCGAGGACTTCCCACTCATCACCGGCAGTATTTTTGAGCAGGAGAAGCTCCACGTGCCCTCCGGTCTCCTCTTTTTGACCATAAAGGCGGGCAGGGAGAACGCGAGTGTCGTTCATGACAAGGGCATCACCTGGTTCCAACATATCAATAATAGAGTGGAAGTGTTTATCCTGCATTTCTCCCGTTTCACGATTAACGATAAGGAGTTTGGAGGCATCTCGTTTTTCAAGGGGCGTTTGGGCAATCAATTCCTCAGGCAAGTGGAAATCAAAATCAGCAGTATTCATTTTTTCATCATTCTTTCTAAGTTCTAATCCTATCCATTATAACATGTTTCAAGTTTGGGCGCTCTTTTTTTAAAAATTAAATCGTTTTCACTTGACAAAAATTGGTCTATACCATATAATAAATATAGATTAAAATGGAGGATGAAAAGATGAAAGTTATTAAAGTTGAAAACCAAGTCGAAGGTGGAAAAGTTGCTTTTGAGATTTTGAAGGAAAAATTAGCCAATGGCGCTCAAACATTGGGACTTGCGACAGGAAGTAGTCCACTTGAGTTTTACAAAGAAATCGTTGAGAGTGACCTTGATTTTTCAAATCTAACCAGTGTGAACCTTGATGAGTATGTAGGGCTTGATGGGGACAATCCACAATCTTACCGTTACTTCATGCAAGAAAACCTGTTTAACCAAAAACCATTTAAAGAAAGTTTCTTGCCACGTGGTGTTAAGGATAATGCTGAAGAAGAAGTAGAACGCTACAATCAAATTTTAGCTGACCATCCTGTTGATTTGCAAATCTTGGGGATTGGTCGCAATGGACATATCGGCTTTAATGAGCCTGGCACTCCATTTGACAGTCAAACGCATCTAGTAGAACTTGACCAGTCTACTATCGAAGCCAATGCTCGCTTCTTTGACAAGATTGAAGACGTCCCAACCCAAGCCATTTCAATGGGAATTAAAAACATCTTGGATGCCAAGTCAATTATTCTCTTTGCTTACGGTGAGTCTAAAGCAGAAGCCATTGCTGGAACAGTGTCTGGTCCAGTGACTGAAAGTCTACCAGCAAGTAGCCTACAAAACCACCCTGACGTGACTATTATCGCTGATGCAGAAGCGCTCAGCTTACTTGAAAAATAAAAATTACACGAACCACTTGCTCTTTGGAGTGAGTGGTTTTAGACATATAAAACTTCAACATTACGTTAGGGGACCACATGAATAAAGAAGAATTTCTAAAAGTAAAAGAAGCGTATAAGAACGTTAGGCTAGAAGAGAAAAAGAAGATAATAGACTTCCTCTTAAATAAGAAAAATAATGATGGAAACTTAATATTTTTTAAAAAAACAGATATAAATAAAAATGAGTTAAATAAAGGTGAGGATATATCATTTGTACAGACAAGTGGAGGAAGTGGAAAACCAAATTACTCATCAGGAGGTACTTTATCTAAACCGTATGATTTATCAAATCACATGTATATTGATTTGTCATATAAAGGGAATGATGTACTAATCTCTTTACAGTCTTTTGATATTGATCCAAATAGTCATAATCTTCATGTCTTATATGATAGAATAGGTATCATATTTGAAAAAGATGAGGAATCAGATGATAAAGATGGAAAACCAGATAATGAACTGAAAGTCAGTGATGATTTTCTTAAAATGGAAACAACAAACTGGGAATTACCTTTATCTGAAGCAGATATGGAGGAGATGGTGGACTATATTATTAGTCATTATGAAAAATAAAAAAACTTAGTTTTCCCTTGACAAATATTCATTTTGCGTGTAAAATGGAATAGATCTTGAACTTGAAGGGAGTGAAAAAAATGTCTAAAACAGTAGTACGTAAGAATGAATCTCTTGACGATGCACTTCGTCGTTTCAAACGTGCGGTTACTAAAGCTGGTACTCTTCAAGAAACACGCAAACGTGAATTCTATGAAAAACCTTCTGTAAAACGTAAACGTAAATCAGAAGCAGCTCGTAAACGTAAAAAATTCTAATTTGAAATGAAAGGCTAGATTTGTCTAGTCTTTTTTTGCACAATGTTTAGAGGAAGAAATTGTTATGAGAGAGTATATAAAAGAATATCAAAAGATGCGTGAAAATCACTTGGAAGATTGGGGTTATTGTGCTGATCCGATAGATTGGAAGGAATTTGAAGAGTCAAACCAAAGAATTTTTGAAAAGTATTTGACCGATTCAAAAGTATTGTCTGACAAGGTTTTAAGGGTAAAATTGTACAGTAGCTTATTGCTAGATGATACTAAATATTTTGCCTATTATGCGGCGTTTTTAGATGGGGATTATACACAGTTAAACAACGCGCTATGGCAAACAGGAAGAACTGAGTTGATGAGAGGCGGTTTGTTAGCAAGTGGAACCATTTATACAGATGGAATTTTGAAAGGCTTGTTTACCTCTTTTGCTTGTAACGATTTTTCAGTCATTCCATCATTCATCCCCAAAGATTTACCCTTGTTGAAAGGAACTTATTATCCAGAAAATGTGATTAATCTTTTATACGCTCTTTATTATCAAGATGAAGAAAGATTATCCGAGTCTCTCTCGCTGGCACAACATTTTTTGGAGAAGAAAAAACGAACTGGTATGGAAGAATTTTCTGTTCGGTATTTTATAAACTTGGCAAGAAAAGATGCAGTTGCATTAAGTGAGTCCTTACAAAGTTTATGCCAAGCTTATCAGAGACGAGGCTTCCCCTATGAAAAGATTGATAAGTGCTTTGCGGATGAGATTCATGGTCTATATCGATTGGTACGATTGTTTGACCATTCCTTGTTTGAAGAAGTCAGTATGCCATCTCATAAGACTTTTTTGAAGGACTTTGAAGAATGGCAAGTCCAAAATCAGTTTCCAAAAGGTCAACAGTTCTATACCTATCCTCAAGATATGGCTGATGCAAATAGAATACTAACAAAAGGTCTTCCAAAAATTTACTTAGAAAAATCTGGAAGGGACTTGGTGATAGACGTTGACCGATTTGCAGTAGATTTGTCTCGGTTAATTTGAAAGCGTACGAAAAGACTTACTAGTTAAATCTTTTCCCAAGTAACATCAAATAAATACTGTAAATCCTGCAAAAAAAGGAAACTTCCAACTACAATTTGATATAATAGTAAGGAGAACTCGATTGAAGGAGGAAATTATGTCGGTTTTAGTAAGAGATGTCATTGAAAAACTCAGACTAGATATTGTCTATGGTGAAGGCGAATTACTTGAAAAAGAAATCAATACTGCGGACATTATGAGACCTGGTCTTGAAATGACGGGCTACTTTGATTACTATACACCAGAACGGATTCAGCTGTTAGGGATGAAGGAGTGGTCCTATTTAGTTGCCATGCCTGCACAGAACCGTTATCAAGTTTTGAAGAAAATGTTTCTACCTGAAACACCTGCGGTTATCGTGGCTCGTGGCCTGGTGGTACCAGAGGAAATGTTGAGGGCTGCTAGGGAATGTAAGATTGCGATTTTAACTAGCCGAACAGCAACCAGTCGTTTATCTGGAGAACTTTCTAGCTATCTTGATTCCCGTTTGGCTAAACGTACCAGTGTGCACGGTGTCTTGATGGATATCTATGGCATGGGTGTCTTAATCCAAGGGGATAGTGGTATCGGTAAGAGTGAGACAGGTCTTGAGCTTGTGAAGCGTGGACACCGTCTAGTAGCAGACGATCGTGTAGATATTTATTCTAAGGATGAGATGACTCTTTGGGGCGAACCTGCTGAAATCTTGAAACATTTACTTGAGATTCGTGGAGTTGGGATTATCGATATCATGAGTCTCTATGGTGCAAGTGCTGTAAAAGATTCTTCACAAGTTCAGCTAGCAGTTTATTTGGAAAATTATGATACGCATAAGACCTTTGACCGTCTAGGAAACAATGCCGAAGAACTCGAAGTTTCTGGTGTAGCTATTCCACGTATCCGCATCCCAGTAAAAACAGGACGCAATATCTCCGTTGTTATTGAGGCGGCTGCCATGAACTACCGTGCTAAAGAAATGGGCTTTGACGCGACACGTTTATTTGAAGAACGCTTGACAAATCTAATCGCTCAAAATGAGGTGAAACATGATTAATCCAGTCGCATTTGAAATAGGCCCCTTTGCTATTCGTTGGTATGCTTTGTGTATTGTAGCTGGTTTGGTTTTAGCAGTCTATCTTGCCATGAAAGAAGCTCCTAAAAAGAAAATTCTATCAGATGATATTTTGGATTTTATCCTGATTGCTTTTCCAGTTGCTATTTTAGGTGCTAGACTATACTACGTACTCTTTCGCTTAGATTATTATCTGCAAAATCCAGGTGAAATCATCGCCATCTGGAATGGTGGTTTGGCCATTTACGGAGGATTGATAGCGGGTGCTGTTGTCCTTTATATCTTTGCAGATAGAAAGCTGATTAATACTTGGGATTTCTTAGATATTGCAGCACCGAGTGTCATGATTGCCCAGAGTTTAGGGCGTTGGGGAAATTTCTTTAACCAAGAAGCCTACGGTGCAGCGGTAGATAGTTTGGATTATTTGCCAGGCTTCATTCGTGACCAGATGTACATTGAGGGTAGCTACCGTCAGCCGACCTTCTTATATGAGTCGGTTTGGAATCTGATTGGATTTGCTTTGATTCTGATTTTTAGACGAAAATTAAAGGGAATCAGACGTGGTCATATCACTGCTTTCTACTTGATTTGGTATGGCTTTGGTCGTATGATTATCGAAGGAATGCGGACGGATAGTCTCATGTTCTTTGGTCTGCGAGTTTCCCAATGGTTATCAGTTATCCTTATCGGACTCGGTATTTTTATCATACTTTATCAAAATCGAAAGAAAGCCCCTTTCTATCATACAGAGGAGGAAAAATAAATGTTAGAAGTTGCATATATACTTGTTGCGATTGCTTTGATTGTCTGTTTAGTCTATTTGACAATCACGATTCAAAAAGCCGGTCGTATGATTGATGAGACAGAGAAAACCATCAAAACGTTGAGCTCAGATGTGAACGTTACCTTGCATCAGACCAATGAATTGTTGGTTAAGGTCAATGTGTTAGCAGACGATATCAATATCAAAGTTGCGACGATTGATCCACTCTTTACGGCGGTGGCTGACTTATCTGAGTCAGTATCTGATCTCAACCAACATGCGCGTGTTTTAGGCAAAAAAGCTTCATCTGCTGGTTCAAAGACCATTAAAACAGGTGCAGGCTTGTCCGCTCTTCGTGTCGCAAGTAAACTTTTCAAAAAATAAAAAAGGAGAAATCTTATGGGAAAACTATCCTCTATCCTTTTAGGAACAGTTTCAGGTGCAGCTCTTGCTTTGTTTTTGACCAGTGACAAGGGTAAACAAGTTTGTAGTCAAGCTCAGGATTTTCTAGATGATTTGAGAGAAGATCCAGAATATGCTAGAGAGCAAGTCTGTGAAAAACTAACAGAAGTGAAGGAACAGGCAACTGACTTTGTGCTGAAAACAAAGGAACAAGTAGAATCTGGTGAAATCACTTTTGATAGTGTCCTTGACCAAGCTAAAAACTGTGCTCGACAAGCGACAGAAGCGTCAAAGGAAACCTTTAACAATCTCAAGGAGCAATGGCAAGAACAGTCAGCAACTCCAGACGTTGCTGAAGACCAAGAAGAAATCATCATCGATATTACTGAAGTATAAGGTATCACCATCTCTGGTTTTTGGAGATGGTGATTTTTATCTGCAAGCCTGTCTTTGTGGTATAATAAGTACTATGCAGAAAAAACCAACGTCCGCCTATGTGCATATTCCCTTTTGCACACAGATTTGTTATTATTGTGACTTTTCAAAAGTATTTATCAAGAATCAACCAGTAGATAGTTACTTGAAGCATCTACTAGAGGAGTTTCGTTCTTATGATATCAAAAAGTTACGAACTCTCTATATTGGAGGCGGGACTCCAACGGCTCTGTCCGCTTCGCAATTAGAGTTGCTCTTAGATGGCTTGACTAAAAACCTAGACTTGTCAGCCTTAGAAGAGTTGACCATTGAGGCCAATCCTGGTGATCTGGATGCAGATAAGATTATGGTTTTGAAACAGTCACCAGTCAATCGTGTTTCTTTAGGTGTGCAGACTTTTGATGACAAAATGCTGAAAAAGATCGGGCGTAGTCACTTGGAGAAGGATATTTATGAAAATATCGACCGCCTCAAACTGGCCGGTTTTGATAATATTTCCATCGATTTGATTTACGCTCTACCTGGTCAAACTATGGATCAGGTCAAGGACAATGTCGCTAAGGCAATCTCGCTTGATATTCCTCATATGAGCCTTTATAGCTTGATTTTGGAGAATCATACGGTCTTTATGAACCGCATGAGACGTGGGAAATTGCCCCTACCCAAGGAAGAGTTAGAAGCGGAGATGTTTGAGTACATCATCGCAGAACTGGAGCGAGCTGGTTTTGAGCATTATGAGATTTCCAATTTCTCTAAACCCGGATTTGAAAGTCGCCACAATCTCATGTACTGGGACAATGCCGAGTATTATGGTATCGGTGCGGGTGCTTCGGGTTATGTGGACGGGGTGCGTTATAAAAACCACGGTCCTATCCGCCACTATCTCACTGCGGTAGAGGCAGGAAATGCTCGGATTACAGAAGAACACCTGAGTCAAAGGGAGCAGATGGAAGAAGAAATGTTCCTAGGCCTCCGGAAAAAATCCGGAGTTTCTATGGCGCGATTTGAGGAAAAATTTGGACGATCCTTTGATGGACTTTATGGCGAAATCATCAGAGACTTGGTTCAACAAGGACTTATGCAGATCGACAGTGATCGTGTCCGAATGACAAAAAGAGGTCTCTTCTTAGGAGACACTGTAGCAGAACGATTTATTTTGGAGTAGAACAATGGGCTTAACTTATCAAATGAAAATGAAAATTCCTTTTGATATGGCGGATATGAACGGTCATATCAAACTTCCAGATGTGATTTTGCTGTCCTTGCAAGTATCAGGTATGCAGTCGATTGAACTGGGAGTTAGCGATAAGGATGTGTTAGAACGTTACAATCTGGTCTGGATTATTACAGACTATGCGATTGACGTGGTTCGCTTGCCTCGCTTTGCTGAGGAGATTACGATTGAAACGGAAGCATTGACTTACAATCGTCTTTTTTGCTACCGCCGTTTCACTATCTATGATGAAGCAGGTCAAGAAATCATTCGTATGGTAGCAACCTTTGTTCTCATGGACAGAGAGAGTCGGAAAGTTCATGCTGTCGAACCGGAGATTGTTGCGCCTTACCAGTCTGAGTTTGATAAAAAACTCATCCGTGGGCCAAAGTATGCTAACCTAGAAGACCCGATCAGTAAAGACTACCATGTTCGTTTTTACGACTTGGATATGAATGGTCATGTTAATAACAGTAAATACTTGGATTGGATTTTTGAGGTCATGGGAGCAGACTTTTTGACTAAGTATATTCCAAAGAAAATCAATCTCAAATATGTCAAAGAAGTGCGACCAGGTGGCATGATTGCTTCAGCTTATGAACTCAAGGGGCTAGAAAGCAAGCATGAGATTATCAGTGATGGCGAGATCAATGCCCAAGCTATGATTACGTGGCAAGAAATTGAAGGCAATTAGAAAGGACGATATGACTTATAAAGGTTATTTAATTGATTTAGACGGAACCATTTACAAGGGGAAAGACCGAATTCCCGCGGGTGAGGCTTTTGTCCATGAGTTACAAAAAAGAGAAATTCCCTACCTCTTTGTGACCAATAATACAACTCGTACTCCTGAGAGTGTTCAAGAGATGTTGGTTCAGAATTTTAATATCAACACGCCTCTATCGACTGTATACACAGCAACCTTGGCAACCATCGACTATATGAATGACTTAGGACTGGAAAAGACAGTCTATGTCATCGGCGAAGCGGGGCTCAAGGAAGCTATCAAGGCTGCTGGTTATGTGGAAGACAAGGAAAGTCCAGCCTATGTGGTAGTTGGACTGGACTGGCAAGTTGACTATGAAAAATTTGCGACAGCAACTCTAGCCATTCAAAAGGGGGCTCACTTTATCGGAACCAACCCTGACCTCAATATCCCGACGGAACGAGGTCTCTTGCCTGGTGCTGGTTCACTAATTACACTTCTTGAAGTCGCTACACGGGTCAAACCAGTATATATCGGAAAACCGAATGCGATCATCATGGAAAAGGCCGTGGAACATCTGGGTATAGATCGAGAAGACTTGCTCATGGTCGGGGATAACTACTTGACTGATATTCGAGCAGGGATTGACAATGGCATTCCAACGCTCTTGGTGACCACAGGTTTTACCAAAGCAGAAGAAGTGGCGGACTTGCCAATCGCACCAACTCATGTAGTTTCTAGCCTTGCGGAGTGGAATTTTGATGAAAACTAAACTGACCTTTTGGGGAAGTATGCTCTTTCTCCTCTCCCTGTCTATTCTCTTAACCATTTATCTGGCATGGATTTTCTATCCTTTAGAAATTGAGTGGCTGAACTTAGCGAATCGAGTCTATCTAAAGCCCGAAACCATTCTGTATAACTTTCATATCTTGATGAATTACCTGACCAATCCCTTTAGTCAGGTCTTGGAGATGCCAGATTTTCGTTCATCAGCTGCAGGTTTACACCATTTTGCGGTGGTGAAGAATCTCTTCCACTTGGTTCAGCTAGTTGCCCTAGTGACATTACCAAGTTTCTATTTCTTTGTTAGAAAGATTGTGAAAAAAGGATTTCTACCCCTATATCGTAAAAGTATCTTGGCTCTAGTGCTACTGCCTCTAGTCATTGGGCTTGTAGGAGTGTTGATTGGTTTTGAGCAATTCTTTACTCTTTTCCATCAGATTCTCTTTGTGGGAGATGATACCTGGCTTTTTGATCCAGCAAAGGATCCCGTTATTTGGATTTTGCCAGAGACTTTCTTTCTCCATGCCTTTGTACTTTTCTTTGTTTTATATGAAGGAATGTTTGGTTTCCTTCTTGCTAAAGCTTCAAGGAAATAGTGGAAAAAGTTCTGTATTTTTAATAAAAAACGAGAGAAGTTGCTCTACTCCCTATTTATTGTTAGGTTATCCTAAAGATAAACTTGCAAAGCAGGAGATTTTTGCAGAAAACAGTCTATTTTCTATGAAAAAATAGGCTTTTTTTCTAAAAATACCTAGTCAAGCGCTTTATTTTTTTGTATAATAGAAATAGCAAGTATAGATAAAAGAAGAGAAAAGCATGATTACACTATTTTTATCACCGAGTTGTACATCATGTCGTAAGGCAAAGGCTTGGTTAGAGACGCATAAAGTGCCCTTTCAAGAGCATAATATTATGACTAGTCCTTTAACAAGAAAAGAATTACAACATATTCTTTCCTTGACCGAAAATGGTACTGATGACATCATTTCAACTCGTTCAAAAATTTTTCAAAAATTGGATATTGATGTAGAGAGTATCTCGGTATCGGAGTTGCTTCAGTTGATTGAGCAATATCCTAGTCTTTTGCGTCGCCCAATTATTATAGATACCAAACGCATGCAAATCGGTTTTAATGAAGATGAAATTCGTGCTTTTCTCCCTCGTAGTTACCGTAAACAAGAACTAAAAGAAGCAACATTGAGAGCTGGTATAGGATAGATGAACAAACAGTATAGTTACCCACTAGATTTGTCGTGGAGCACTGAAGAACTTGCTTCAGTGCTTTCTTTTTTTAATGATGTTGAAGCTGCTTATGAAGATAAGGTAGAAGCAAAAAAACTGCTAGAGTCTTACAAGGAATTCAAATTGGTCGTGCCAAGCAAGAGTGAAGAGAAACGTTTGGGACGAGAATTTGAAACAGTTAGTGGTTATTCGCTTTACCGAGCAGTTCAGGCTGCCAAGGAAAAAAGAGAAGGGAAGATTTCTCTTGAAAACTAAATTTGAATTTGCCAAACAGATTGTGAAGGAAGCTGCTGCCTATATTTTGGCTCACATGAAAGAAGATTTGCAGGTTGAGCGCAAGTCTTCCCCTACTGACTTGGTGACGCGTTTGGACAAGGAGGTCCAGGAACTCTTGGTTGAACGGATCAAGTACTCCTATCCTGAGGACTTGATTTGCGCGGAAGAGGGTTGTTTACGTGCTGCAGTCGGTCAAGGTTCCGTTTGGGTGATTGATCCCATTGACGGTACCAATAACTTTGTCGCTCAGCAGGAAGATTTTGCCGTGATGTTGGCTTATTTTGAAAATGGGGTTGGCAAATTTGGCATCATCTATGATGTCATGAAAGGTGATTGTTACCATGGTGGTGGTGCCTTTCCTCCTTGCCGCAATAATGAGCCCTTACCGCCTTTTAAAAAGAAACCTCTTCAAGAATTTTTAGTTGCCGGCAACTCAGGTATGTTTGAAAGCAATGAGTGGGGATTGGGTGATTTGGGTCGAGCAGCGTTGGGTGTCCGTGTCTACGGCAGTGCGGCCATTAGTTTTGCCAAGGTTTTATCAGGTCGTCTTCTGACTTATATTACCTATCTGCAGCCATGGGATTACGCTTCGGCCAGTATCTTAGGGGAAAGTCTGGGTTATCGCCTTCTTACGGTATCGGGTGAGCCCGCTGATTTTAAAACGCGTCAGCCTGTCATGATGGTGCCAATCGAGATGCAAGAAGAGATTCAGTCTTATATCTACGAAAGGAAAGAGAACTAAATGCAATTTCCAGAAGGATTTGTTGAAAAATATGAAGCGATACTAGAAGACGAGGCAAGAGACTTTCTTGCCTCTTTTAAACAAGAAGCAGTTTCGGCTTTTCGGGTCAATCCCTTAAAAGAAAGTCAGTTATCGTTTGCAGATGCTATTCCCCATACACCTTGGGGGTATTATGGTAAGGTTTCTGGAAAGTCACCAGAGCATGTGACCGGTCTCGTTTATTCGCAAGAGCCTGCAGCCCAAATGGTGGCCCAGGTGGCTCAACCAAGTCCTGGTATGAAGGTCTTAGACTTGGCGGCAGCACCAGGTGGAAAATCCACTCAACTAGCAGCTTATCTGGCTAATCAAGGAGTCCTTGTCTCCAACGAAATTTCAAGTAAGCGTGCTAAGATTTTAGTAGAAAATATGGAGCGATTTGGAGCGACAAATGTTGTTGTGACTAATGAATCTGCTGACCGCTTGGCCAAGGTTTTTAAAGGTTACTTTGATGTGATTGTCCTTGATGCACCTTGCTCGGGTGAAGGGATGTTTCGTAAGCGGCCAGATGCCATGGATTATTGGAGTACCGATTATCCAAGCCAATGTGCCAGTCTCCAAAGGGAAATTTTAGAAGATGCAGTGACTATGCTTGCTGAAGGTGGCCGTCTGGTCTATTCGACCTGTACTTGGGCACCTGAGGAAAATGAAGAAATCGTCCACTGGTTGCTGGATACTTATGATTTTGAATTGCTTCCAGTCGAGCATGTGAACGGTATGGTAGCAGGAATTGATCTTCCTGAAACGGCTCGGATGTACCCTCATCATTTCAAGGGAGAAGGCCAGTTTGTTGCCCACCTGCACTTTAAGGGAGAAAATCCAGCATCTAAATTCAAAGCTAGCAAGAGCAATCATAGTCGGGAACAGCTGGTCTTGTGGCAAGAATTTGCCCAAAAACACTTGCGAGTCAATCTAACTGGTATCTTGCAGACTTTTGGAGACCAACTTTATCTCTTGCCCGAGATGCTACCTGATCTAGGGAAACTCAAAATTGCCCGAAATGGCCTCCATCTGGGTACTTTTAAGAAGAAACGCTTCGAACCAAGCTTTGCTCTGGGATTAGCCTTGAAACCAAGTCAAGTAAAACAAAGTGTCGAAATCAATGATGAGGACTTTGTAAAATATGTGGCTGGTGAGACCGTTCAATTGGCTGAAGCTCGACCAAATGGTTGGTATCAAGTTGTGGTTCAAGGAAACGGACTAGGCTTTGCCAAGGTAACGGGAAATGTTTTGAAAAATTATTATCCAAAAGGACTCAGATTCAGGTGAAAAAGCTAGTCAAAGAACCTATTCTATGTTATAGTGGAAGTATGAGTTTTTTCTGATAGTCTTTCATTATTACTTATATTATACGATGGAATTGTCCGCTCCTAAGAATGACTAGATAAAATAAAGCGGGACAATCATTGATGATAATTGGATGATCAGGACAAACGGAAGAAATCAGAACATTTATCATTATGTTCAAGGAGAATAACAGTGAAAAAAAGAAAAAAGCTCGTCATGTCTCTTGCAGCTCTTTTGATGGCAGGTTCTCTAGCAGGATGCGCTAGCTGGATTGATCGTGGAGAATCCATGACAGCCGTTGGTTCAACTGCTCTTCAGCCTCTTGTCGAAGCGGCAGCAGATGAATTTGGTTCTAGAAACATCGGAAAAACAGTCAATGTTCAAGGTGGTGGATCGGGTACAGGCCTATCTCAAGTCCAGTCTGGAGCAGTTGACATCGGGAACTCTGACGTCTTTGCAGAGGAAAAAGAAGGAATCGATGCTTCAGCTCTGGTAGACCACAAGGTTGCAGTGGCTGGTCTTGCAGTGATTGTAAACAAGGAAGTGGATGTTGAAAATCTCACAACCGAGCAACTTCGCAAAATCTTTACAGGTGAAGTGACCAACTGGAAAGAAGTTGGGGGCAAAGACCTGGCCATTTCAATCATCAACCGAGCAGCAAGTTCTGGTTCACGAGCGACGTTTGATACGGTGGTTATGAATGGCCAATCGGCAATGCAGAGTCAAGAACAGGATTCTAACGGGATGGTCAAGTCCATTGTATCCCAAACCCCTGGAGCCATTTCTTACCTGGCTTTTGCCTATGTAGATGACTCCGTGAAAAGCATGAAACTGAATGGGTATGAACCTACATCTGAGAATGTAACGACCAACAACTGGCCTTTGTGGTCTTATGAACATATGTACACACTTGGTCAGCCAAATGAGTTAGCTGCTGAATTCCTGAATTTCGTCCTCTCAGATGAAGCCCAAAATGGAATTGTTAAGGGCATGGGCTATATCTCTATCAATGAAATGAAAGTCCAAAAGGATGCTTCAGGTACCGTTACAGCAGTAGAAGGAGGTCAATAATGAATCAAGAAGAATTATCAAAAAAATTACTATCTCCTTCAAAGAACTCTCGCCTTGAGAAGTTTGGTAAAGGTTTGACCTTCACTTGCCTTTCTTTGATTGTTATCATTGTGGCCATGATTTTGATTTTTGTAGCTCAAAAAGGCTTATCGACCTTCTTTGTCAATGGGGTCAACATCTTTGATTTCCTCTTTGGACAAACTTGGAATCCTTCAGGGAAACAATTTGGTGCCCTTCCAATGATTTTGGGTTCCTTTATTGTGACGATTTTATCAGCCCTCATCGCAACACCCTTCGCTATCGGAGCTGCAGTCTTTATGACAGAAGTCTCACCAAAGGGTGCAAAGATTTTGCAACCAGCCATTGAACTTCTCGTCGGTATTCCTTCAGTCGTCTATGGATTTATCGGTTTGCAAGTTGTGGTGCCTTTTGTTCGTAGCATCTTTGGTGGAACTGGTTTTGGGATCTTGTCAGGGATTTTCGTTCTCTTTGTCATGATCCTACCAACTGTAACCTTTATGACAACAGACAGCTTGCGTGCTGTTCCTCGTCATTACCGTGAAGCCAGTTTAGCTATGGGAGCCACTCGTTGGCAAACCATCTGGCGTGTGACCTTGAAAGCAGCACGTTCAGGTATTTTCACTGCAGTGGTCTTTGGGATGGCGCGTGCTTTCGGTGAAGCTCTTGCTATTCAGATGGTTGTCGGAAACTCAGCAGTTATCCCAACCTCGCTAACAACACCAGCTGCGACCTTGACATCTGTATTGACTATGGGTATCGGAAATACCGTCATGGGAACGGTTGATAATAACGTTCTCTGGTCACTGGCCCTAGTCTTGCTCTTGATGAGTTTAGCCTTCAACAGTGTGATTAAATTGATTACGAAAGAAAGAGGAAAGAAAAACTATGCACGCTAAGAAATTAGATAAACTTGCAACAGCTGTCCTCTATACCATCGCGGGTATCATCGTTGCCATCTTGGCATCCTTGATTCTCTATATCTTGGTGAGAGGGTTACCACATATCTCTTGGTCCTTCTTGACAAGGAAATCTTCCTCTTATCAAGCAGGTGGGGGTATCGGGATTCAGCTCTATAATTCCTTCTTCCTTTTGGTCATTACCTTGATTATTTCTGTTCCGCTATCTATGGGGGCTGGTGTATTCCTCGCTGAGTATGCCAAAAAAGGACCTGTGACCAATTTTATTCGTACCTGTATTGAGATTTTGTCTTCTCTACCATCAGTCGTTGTGGGTCTCTTTGGTTACTTGATCTTTGTAGTCCAGTTTGAGTATGGATTTTCAATCATTTCAGGTGCCTTGGCCTTGACGGTCTTTAACCTCCCTCAGATGACTCGAAATGTTGAGGACAGTTTAAAACACGTTCACCATACACAACGTGAGGCTGGTCTTGCCCTTGGAATTTCTCGTTGGGAGACTGTGGTCCATGTCGTCATTCCAGAAGCCCTTCCAGGTATCTTAACGGGTGTTGTCTTGGCCTCTGGCCGAATCTTTGGTGAGGCCGCCGCTCTTATCTATACGGCAGGACAATCCGCTCCAGCCCTTGACTGGTCTAACTGGAATATCCTCAGTGTTACCAGCCCTATCTCAATCTTCCGACAAGCAGAAACCTTGGCTGTCCACATCTGGAAGGTCAACAGTGAAGGAACCATTCCTGATGCTACCATTGTATCAGCTGGTTCTGCCGCAGTGCTCCTCATCTTTATCTTGATTTTTAACTTTGGGGCACGCAAACTCGGAAGCTATTTACACAAGAAATTAACCGCTGCCTAAAGGAGAAGCCATGTCAAAATATAACTGGGACGAAAAGCATATCATCACCTTCCCTGAAGAAAAAGTGGCCCTCTCTACTAAGGATTTACATGTTTACTATGGTAAAAATGAATCCATCAAGGGCATCGATATGCAATTTGAAAAAAATAAAATTACAGCCTTGATTGGTCCTTCTGGATCAGGGAAATCTACTTATCTTCGCAGTCTCAACCGGATGAATGATACCATTGATATTGCCAAGGTCACAGGTCAAATCCTCTACCGAGGGATTGACGTCAACCGTCCAGAAATCAATGTCTATGAGATGCGCAAGCATATCGGGATGGTCTTCCAACGTCCAAATCCATTTGCCAAGTCTATTTACCGCAACATCACTTTTGCTCATGAACGTGCAGGAGTTAAGGATAAGAAAGTCCTTGATGAAATTGTAGAAACCTCTCTAAGACAGGCTGCCCTATGGGATCAGGTCAAAGATGACCTCCACAAATCAGCCTTGATGCTTTCTGGTGGACAACAACAACGTCTCTGTATCGCTCGTGCCATCTCTGTCAAGCCAGATATCCTCTTGATGGATGAACCGGCGTCAGCCTTGGATCCGATTGCGACAGCCCAGCTGGAAGAAACCATGCTGGAATTGAAGAAGGACTTTACCATCATCATCGTTACCCACAGTATGCAACAGGCTGCGCGTGCAAGTGACTACACAGGATTTTTCTACCTGGGTGATTTGATTGAGTACGATAAGACATCCAATATTTTCCAAAATGCTAAGTTACAGTCAACCAATGACTATGTAACGGGACACTTTGGTTAGAAAGGAAACGGTATGTCAGAAGCGATTTTACAGGTGTCAGACCTGTCCGTTTATTACAATAAAAAGAAGGCCTTGAATAGTGTTTCCCTTTCTTTCCAACCTAAGGAAATAACGGCCTTGATTGGTCCTTCTGGATCAGGAAAGTCTACCCTGCTCAAAGCCATCAACCGCATGGGCGATCTAAATCCTGAGGTGACAACAACTGGATCAGTGGTCTATAATGGTCACAATATCTACAGCCCCCGTACCGATACGGTTGAATTGCGTAAGGAAATTGGTATGGTCTTTCAACAGCCCAATCCCTTCCCTATGTCTATCTACGAAAATGTTGTCTATGGGCTGCGTATCAATGGGGTTAAGGATAAACATGTTTTGGATGAAGCAGTAGAAAAGGCCTTGCAACGTGCTTCTATCTGGGATGAAGTAAAGGATCGTTTGCATGATTCGGCCATTGGTCTCTCTGGTGGACAACAACAACGTGTTTGTGTTGCTCGTGTCTTAGCAACCAGTCCGAAAATCATCCTCTTAGATGAACCAACTTCAGCTTTGGATCCTATTTCTGCAGGTAAGATAGAGGAAACCTTGTATGGTCTGAAAGATAAATACACCATGCTCTTGGTGACGCGTTCGATGCAACAAGCCTCACGTATCTCTGATAAAACAGGCTTTTTCCTAGATGGGGATTTAATCGAGTTTAACGATACGAAGAAGATGTTCCTAGAGCCACAAAACAAGGAAACAGAAGATTATATTACAGGAAAATTTGGATAAGGAGTTGAATGATGTTACGATCTCAATTTGAAGAAGATTTGGAGAAATTGCATAACCAGTTCTATGCCATGGGACAAGAAGTGCTCTCGCAGATCAATCGTACAGTGCGTGCCTTTGTCACGCATGACCGTGATTTGGCAAAAGAAGTCATCGAAGACGATGCAGAAGTTAATGAATATGAAGTGAAGTTGGAAAAGAAATCATTTGAAATGATCGCCCTCCAACAACCTGTTTCGCAAGACCTTCGTACCGTCTTGACCGTTCTAAAGGCAGTTTCAGACGTGGAACGCATGGGAGATCATGCAGTGTCTATCGCTGAAGCGACTATTCGTATGAAGGGGGAGCAACGTATCCCTTCTGTTGAAGAAGAAATCAAAAAGATGGGACGCGACGTGAAAAACTTCGTTGAAGCAGCTCTAGATCTCTATCTCAACGGTTCTGTGGATCAAGCCTACGAAGTAGCAGCGATGGACGAAAAAATCAACCATTACTTTGATAGCATCCGAGATTTGGCTACAGAAGAAATTAGGAAAAATCCTGAAGCTATCGTTACAGGCCGTGATTACTTCCAGGTCATTTCTTTCTTGGAACGTATTGGAGACTACGCAAAAAATATCTGTGAATGGGTTGTTTACTTTGAAACAGGTAAGATTGTCGAACTATAAGAAACGGTTTAAATATACAGAAATAAGGCTGATTAAAATAAATCAGTCTTATTTTTTATGAAAAGAATTGTTTTACAATCAAAATCTCTAAAAGGGTTGACAACTATTTTTAAAAGAGTTATAATTATTCAGAATTAACAGAAAGGTCGTTTATTTATGAAATTTAAGAAATGGATATTAGTTGTGTGTAGCATGCTTGCCAGTGTGGTTTTAGTAGCTTGCCAGTCAGGAACAGATAGTTCCCAGTCTGCTGTGGACGCTATTAAACAAAAAGGAAAGCTAGTTGTTGCGACCAGTCCAGACTATGCACCGTTTGAATTCCAAGCCTTGGTAGATGGTAAAAACCAAGTGGTTGGTGCAGATATTGATATGGCTCAAGCAATTGCAGACGAGCTTGGGGTTAAACTTGAAATCTCTAGCATGAGTTTTGACAATGTCTTGACCAGTCTTCAAACTGGAAAGGCTGACTTAGCCATTGCAGGAATTAGTGCCACTGATGAGAGAAAGGAAGTCTTTGATTTTTCAATTCCTTACTATGAAAACAAGATGAGTTTCTTGGTTAGAAAAGCCGATTTAGACAAATACAAGGATCTTTCAAACCTCGCAAGTGCCAATATCGCAGCTCAAAAGGGAACTGTGCCAGAAACCATGGTCAAGGAACAATTGCCAAATGCCCAATTGACATCCTTGACCAATATGGGGGAAGCAGTCAATGAATTGCAAGCTGGAAAAGTGGATGCTGTTCATATGGATGAACCAGTGGCTCTTAGTTACGCTGGTAAAAACTCAGACCTTGTCGTTGCGACAGCTACTTTGACGATGAAAGATGGCGAAGCCAATGCCGTTGCTATCAAGAAGGATCAGTCAGACTTGAAAGCAGTAGTAGATAAGGTTATCCAAAAACTGAAAGATGACGGAACCTATCAAAACTATCTTGAAAAGGCAGCGAAACTAACGGAAGTTGAACAATAAGAAAAAGCAGAGTTGGACTTTAATCCAATTCTGCTTTTATGTATTCTAATAGCTCTTCTAGATTTTCAAGAGTGACTTTGGCGAACTGATAAGGACAGGCATCCAAATAAGCCTTCTCAAAAAAGTCTAGTTTGAGTGAGCTGTGTTTCAAACTAGCAATCTTAGGATAGTGTCTCAAATCAAGCAAAAGACCATCGTGTAGAGGATAGTGGGGCAAGGGACAGGTGTTTTTTTCAAGTACTTCCTTAATCTGAGTTTGATAGTTCTCTTGAAGGCTCAGTCTGGCCAATCGATTTTTTTCAAATAACTGGCTATCGATGTAAAGAGAAAGAGCCTTTTGCATGATGAGATTGCTGTCATAGTCCAGGATATTTTTGTAGGAAACAAAGGCCTCTTTTAGAGCATTTGGGAGAATGAGGGCGGTAATACGAAGGGCTGGAAAGAGACTAGTTGAGAAGGACTTGATATAAATGACCCGATCCTCAGTATCCAGATAGTGGAAGGTTTGTCCCTTTTTAGAGTCTAAGTCACCTAGATAATCATCCTCGACGATATATACACCATACTGATTTGCTAGATCCAAAATAGCCCTTTTTTCCTGATCAGAATAGGAATGACCTAGGGGATAGTGGAAGCGAGGAATGGTGTAGAAAAACTTGATTTTCCTAGATTTGAACTGTTCTTCCAGTTCTTCAAGGTTGATGCCATCAATACGGCGTTCAATGGTCTGGTAGGCTAATCCTTGAGCGACCAAGAGACGGTTCATCCGGTGGTAGGTCGGCTGTTCGACCAAAATCTCAGTTCCCTGGCTCGGAAAGTTAATCTGAGAAAGTATAAAGAGAGCTTGTTGGGTACCAGATGTTAGAACCAGTTGGTCGGGTTTACAGTAGAGGGCTTGGTCAAAGAGGAGTTGCTGGACAGATTGTCTCAGTTCCTCAAGGCCTTCTTGGTTGTCATAGTAGTTGAAGAGGTAGTTTTCTCGGCCTATCAGGGTTTCATTGACGCAGAGTCGGAAGTCGTCATAGGCACTGGCATGTTCGTCAGTGACTTCGATTTCCAAGTCCTGATGCTGTCCTTGCTCCAGAACATAGTAACCACTTTGGGGTTTGGCATAGAGGTATTGTTCATGGCGTAATTCCAGCAGGGCTCGTTGGATAGTGTCCTTGCTACAGTGGAAGTCTTGGCTCAGTTGACGAATAGAGGGAAGCCGGCTACCTGTTGGAAATTTTCCTGATTCGATACCTTTTTTGAGAAAGGAAACGACTGCTTGGTATTTACTTTCTTTCTTCATTCCAGACCTCCGTTGATTTTGTTACATTGTACCTTTTTTTTGACTCCTTTGCAATGGGAAAAGCATTTCTCCCTTTCACAACTAGGAGCAAATGTGGTATACTTAGAAAGTATGATGATTCATTGAAAAGAAGATAAGAAAGAGAATGGATAGAAAAGTGCAGGAACCGGTAAAATTATTTCAATACAATACTCTAGGTGCCCTAATGGCAGGTCTCTATGGTGGAACCATGACAGTAGGAGAATTGCTGGAACATGGTGACCTTGGTTTGGGGACTTTGGATTCGATTGACGGGGAATTGATCGTCCTTGATGGCAAGGCTTATCAAGCCAAGGGGTCTGGTCAAACGCCTGAAATCGTTGAAGTGGCAGCGGATGCCCTTATTCCCTATGCAGCAGTGGTTCCTCATCAGGCAGAAGTGATTTTCCGTCAGCGCTTTGAGATGACTGATAAGGAATTAGAAAAGCGGATTGAGTCCTACTATGATGGGGAAAATCTTTTTCGTTCCATCAAGATTCATGGCGAATTTTCACAAATGCACGTACGTATGATTCCTAAATCCACACCTGATACCAAGTTTGCTGATGTAGCGACTCACCAACCTGAATATAGCCGGGAAAATGTATCGGGAACCATTGTTGGATTTTGGACACCGGAGATTTTCCATGGAGTGAGTGTTGCAGGCTACCATTTGCATTTTATCTCAGATGATTTGACCTTTGGTGGGCATGTGATGGACTTTGTTATCAAAGAAGGAATGATCGAGGTTGGGGCAGTCGACCAGTTGGACCAACGTTTTCCAGTCCAAGATCGCCAGTATTTATTTGCCAAATTTAACGTTGACGAGATGAAGAAAGATATTGATAAGTCAGAATAGGAGAAAAAGATGACAGTACATATTATCCTTACCATGATCGCTTTGGTTCTCATTCTAGTAAGTGGAACTTGGTATGCCAAAAAACGGTTTAAAATCTCTCTTGCAGTGATGGGCTTGGGGGCAATCGCATTTTTTGTTTCTTCTCAAGTGTTAGAGAAGATGGTTCACCTTCTGATACTCCATCCGCAAAAAGATGGAACCATTCCGCTTATGCAGGAGCAGCCTTTCTTATACGTCCTTTATGGGATCGCTATGGCAGCCCTCTTTGAAGAGACGGCTCGTCTTATCTTTTTTAAATGGTTGGAGAAAAAGAGAAAGCTAGAAGATCGAGATGCTTTGGCCTATGGTTTGGGACATGGGGGCTTGGAGATGCTCTATCTCGGAATGGGAAGCTTGATCAGTCTTTTGATTCTCTTTTCACTCATCCAGTCTTCAAATACTGATGTAGCCAATCTTCTTCCAAAATCTACGCTCGAAACGGTTCAGTCTCTTTCTGTATGGCAGGTTTATTTACTAGGAGTTGAACGTGTGCTTGCTCTGATTCTACAAATTGGTCTTTCCATCTGGGTCTATCAAAGTGTCCGTCAAAAGAAATGGATCTACCTCCTTGCTGCCTATGGTTTGCATGCCTTGTTTGACTTGGCTCCAGCCTTATCTCAGGTAGGATGGATTGCAAATCCGCTTTTAGTTGAGTTTATTCTTCTCGCAGAACTTCTAGCCTTTATCTGGCTGACAAAATTTACATTTTGGAAAAAATCATAAAAAGAGGGGTGACCTCTTTTTTTATGTAATGATAAAACAAGCTCTTTTTATGGTCGTCAAATGTCTCTAAAAATGGTATAATGGAATGAATTTTGAAAAAGGAAGAGTGACATGTCAGTAAAAGAAAAAATGCTTGAAATCCTAGAAGGAATCGATATTCGTTTTAAGGAACCTTTGAAGACCTATACCTATACCAAGGTTGGAGGTCGAGCAGATTACCTAGTTTTACCGCGCAATCGCTATGAGATGGCGCGTGTTGTTCAATTTGCCAATCAAGAGAATATTCCTTGGATGGTGCTAGGAAATGCCAGCAATATCATTGTTCGTGAAGGTGGAATCCGTGGTTTTGTCATCTTGTGCGATAAGCTCAATAACGTTTCGGTTGATGGCTATACCATCGAAGCAGAAGCAGGAGCCAACTTGATCGAAACGACACGTATTGCTCTCCGTCATAGTTTGACTGGTTTTGAGTTTGCTTGTGGGATTCCTGGAAGCATCGGTGGAGCTGTCTTTATGAATGCGGGTGCCTATGGAGGAGAGATTGCTCATATCTTGCAGTCTTGTCAAATTTTGACCAAGGAAGGGGAAATCGAGACCTTATCTGCCAAGGACTTGGCTTTTGGTTACCGCCATTCAGCTATTCAGGATTCTGGGGCTGTTGTTTTGTCAGCTAAATTTGCCCTAGCTCCAGGGAATCATCAGGTTATCAAGCAAGAAATGGACCGCTTGACGCACCTACGTGAACTCAAACAACCTCTAGAATACCCATCATGTGGGTCAGTCTTTAAGCGTCCAGTTGGGCATTTTGCAGGACAGCTGATTTCAGAAGCTGGCCTGAAGGGCTATCGAATCGGTGGTGTGGAAGTATCTGAAAAGCATGCCGGTTTTATGATCAATGTTGCTGACGGAACGGCCAAAGACTATGAAGACTTGATCCAATCTGTTATTGAAAAAGTCAAGGAACACTCAGGTGTCACTCTTGAAAGAGAAGTCCGAATCTTGGGTGAGAAAGAATAAGGTTGGGGTAGAAAAGTTGCTGCTATAACCATTTAAAGGGGGTGAAAGCCTATCGTTAGTGAAGATGTATGTAGGCAGTTTAATCTCCTACACGAGGTGGTAGCGGCCTGACAGAGCCCTGATCTGTTAATTTATGAAAAAGAAGGAATTTATGACAATTGAAAAAACCAATTATTGAATTCAAAAACGTCTCTAAAGTTTTTGAAGACAGCAACACCAAGGTTCTCAAAGACATCAATTTTGAGTTGGAAGAAGGGAAATTTTACACTCTTTTGGGTGCATCTGGTTCAGGAAAATCAACCATTCTAAACATCATTGCAGGTTTACTGGATGCGACGACAGGGGATATTTTACTGGATGGGGTGCGGATCAATGACATCCCAACTAATAAACGAGATGTCCATACCGTCTTCCAATCCTATGCCTTGTTTCCACATATGAATGTGTTTGAAAATGTTGCCTTTCCACTCCGCTTGCGTAAAGTCGACAAGAAAGAAATCGAACAACGTGTTGCGGAAGTTCTCAAGATGGTTCAGTTGGAAGGTTATGAGAAACGTTCTATCCGTAAACTTTCTGGAGGACAACGTCAGCGTGTGGCCATTGCCCGTGCCATTATCAACCAGCCCCGTGTGGTCT
Organism: Streptococcus sp. 27098_8_51; assembly: GCF_041432205.1. Lineage (GTDB taxonomy): Bacteria > Bacillota > Bacilli > Lactobacillales > Streptococcaceae > Streptococcus. The sequence continues at coordinate 4,715 of NZ_JAPVZE010000018.1, read as the reverse complement.
TGCTGGACGAGCCTTTGTCAGCGCTGGACTTGAAATTGCGAACAGACATGCAGTATGAACTGCGTGAATTGCAACAACGATTGGGAATTACCTTTGTCTTTGTCACTCATGATCAGGAAGAAGCCCTGGCTATGAGTGACTGGATTTTCGTTATGAACGATGGCGAGATTGTTCAGTCTGGAACGCCGGTGGACATCTACGATGAGCCGATCAACCACTTTGTTGCCACCTTTATCGGTGAGTCCAACATCTTGCCAGGAACCATGATTGAGGACTACTTGGTCGAGTTTAATGGCAAACGCTTTGAAGCGGTCGATGGGGGGATGAAGCCAAATGAGCCTGTTGAGGTTGTCATTCGTCCAGAGGACTTGCGCATCACTCTTCCTGAAGAAGGCAAGCTCCAAGTCAAGGTTGATACCCAGCTTTTCCGTGGAGTTCACTATGAGATTATTGCCTATGATGAGCTCGGAAATGAATGGATGATCCACTCGACCCGTAAGGCCATCGTTGGAGAGGAAATCGGTCTGGACTTTGAACCAGAAGACATCCACATCATGCGTCTCAACGAAACCGAAGAAGAGTTCGATGCTCGAATCGAGGAGTACGTAGAAATCGAAGAGCAAGAAGCAGGTCTGATTAACGCGATCGAGGAGGAAAGAGATGAAGAAAACAACCTCTAAACTCTTTGTAGTGCCCTATATGCTCTGGATTGCCCTCTTTGTTCTCGCACCCTTGGTCTTGATTTTTGGACAATCCTTTTTCAACATCGAAGGGCAGTTTAGTTTAGAAAACTATAAATCTTACTTTGCGTCACAAAACTTGACCTATCTCAAAATGAGCTTCAACTCTGTGCTTTATGCAGGGATTGTGACCATGGTAACGCTACTCATCAGTTATCCAACAGCCCTCTTTTTGACCCGTCTCAAGCACCGTCAACTCTGGCTCATGCTGATTATCCTGCCGACTTGGATTAACCTGCTCCTTAAGGCCTATGCCTTTATCGGGATTTTTGGTCAAAATGGCTCTATTAATCAATTTTTGGAATTTATCGGAATCGGTTCGCAACAGTTGCTCTTTACCGATTTCTCCTTTATCTTTGTCGCAAGCTACATCGAGCTTCCATTTATGATTTTGCCCATCTTCAATGTCTTGGATGATATGGATAACAATCTTATCAATGCCAGTTATGACCTCGGTGCGACCAAGTGGGAAACTTTCCGCCACGTTATCTTCCCTCTATCAATGAATGGAGTGAGAAGTGGGGTTCAGTCGGTCTTTATCCCCAGCTTGAGTCTCTTCATGCTGACACGTTTGATTGGTGGGAACCGCGTTATCACACTGGGAACGGCTATTGAGCAGAACTTCCTTACAAATGACAACTATGGAATGGGTTCTACCATCGGTGTGATCCTCATCCTGACCATGTTTCTCACCATGTGGGTGACCAAGGAAAGGAGAGAACGATGAAAAAATTTGCTAATCTCTACCTAGCCTTTGTCTTCATCATCCTATATTTACCAATCTTTTACTTGATTGGCTATGCCTTTAATGCTGGCGATGATATGAACAGCTTTACTGGTTTTAGCTTGAGCCATTTTCAAACCATGTTTGGTGATAGTCGTCTCATGTTGATCCTCACCCAAACCTTTTTCTTGGCCTTTCTATCAGCCTTGATTGCGACCATTATCGGGACTTTCGGAGCTATCTATATCTACCAGTCTCGTAAGAAATACCAAGAAGCCTTTTTATCACTCAATAATATTCTCATGGTTGCACCTGACGTTATGATTGGTGCCAGCTTCTTGATTCTCTTTACCCAGCTTAAGTTTTCTCTTGGCTTTTTGACGGTTTTATCTAGTCACGTGGCCTTTTCCATCCCAATCGTGGTCTTGATGGTCTTGCCTCGCCTCAAGGAAATGAATGATGATATGATTCACGCGGCTTATGACCTAGGTGCCAGCCAGTTTCAGATGTTTAAGGAAATCATGCTTCCTTATCTCACACCGTCTATCATTGCAGGTTATTTCATGGCCTTCACCTATTCGCTGGATGATTTTGCCGTGACCTTCTTTGTCACAGGGAATGGCTTTTCGACTCTATCAGTCGAGATTTACTCTCGAGCTCGCAAGGGAATTTCGCTGGAAATCAATGCCCTGTCTGCCCTTGTCTTTCTCTTTAGTATTATCCTAGTTGTTGGATATTACTTTATTTCACGTGAGAAGGAGGAGCAAGCATGAAAAAACTCTATTCATTTTTAGCAGGAATTGTAGCGATTATCCTTGTCTTGTGGGGAATTGCGACTCATTTAGATAGTAAAATCAACAGTCGAGATAGTCAAAAATTGGTTATCTACAACTGGGGAGACTACATTGATCCCGAACTTTTGGAGAAATTCACAGAAGAAACAGGGATCCAAGTTCAGTATGAGACCTTTGATTCCAATGAAGCCATGTATACCAAGATTAAGCAAGGTGGAACGACCTACGATATTGCCATCCCAAGTGAGTACATGATCAACAAGATGAAGGATGAAGATCTCTTGGTTCCCCTTGATTATTCAAAAATTGAAGGAATCGAAAATATCGGACCTGAGTTTCTCAACCAGTCTTTTGACCCGGGAAATAAATTCTCCATTCCTTATTTCTGGGGGACCTTGGGAATTGTCTACAATGAAACTATGGTAGAGGAGGCGCCTGAGCATTGGGATGACCTCTGGAAACCAGAATACAAGGATTCCGTCATGCTCTTTGATGGGGCGCGTGAGGTGCTGGGACTCGGGCTTAACTCACTCGGTTACAGTCTCAACTCAAAGGATCCTCAGCAGTTGGAAGAAACGGTAGACAAACTCTACAAACTGACTCCAAATATCAAGGCCATTGTGGCGGATGAGATGAAGGGTTACATGATCCAGAACAATGCTGCCATCGGTGTGACCTTTTCTGGGGAAGCCAGCCAGATGTTGGAGAAAAATCCTAATCTCAAGTATGTCGTTCCGACTGAGGCCAGCAATCTCTGGTTTGATAACATGGTTATTCCAAAAACTGTGAAAAACCAAGATGCGGCCTATGCCTTTATCAACTTTATGTTGAAACCCGAAAATGCTCTCAAAAATGCGGAGTATGTGGGCTACTCAACACCAAACCTACCAGCAAAGGAAATGCTCCCAGAGGAGACAAAAAAAGACAAATCCTTCTATCCAGACGCTGACACCATGAAACACCTGGAAGTTTATGAGAAATTTGATCATAAATGGACAGGAAAATATAGTGACCTCTTCCTACAGTTTAAAATGTATCGGAAGTAGGAGTTAGCAGTTATGAAACGAATCAGTAAAGCTGGTTCGTTTTTTGTATTAAAAAAATTAAATTTTGGGCTTGATAAAAAGAATTTTAATAATAAAATAGTATCCTTTATACATTTAGGAGGAATAAAAAAGGTATGTGATTAATTTGGTATTCAGAAATGAAAACTCTTTCAGAATATGGTATACTAATATTAGTTTCCAATAGGTTATATCTAGTGCTTGTTATGAGTTTACATACAAGATATGGGGTATATCTCCCTATCTCCCTCGCGAGTGGACGGAAACATCGGATGAAAAAGAGTGACATTTCCTTTTAATTTACGGTAAGTATAGATACCTACCTCTCGAGGGGGACGGAAATACATGTTTTTCGGGCTTCACATCAGGAACTGAGACAGTATATCTCCCTATCTACCTCGAGGGGGGCCGGAAACAGATCAACTACTGGTGCAGGAATTACCGGCTTTTCGTATAGATACTTATCTACCTTGAGAGGGGCCGGAAACAGGTTGTAAAAAGCATTGATTGAAATCTTATCAAATTCTTGTATAGCTACCTATTAACCTCGCGAGGGGCCGGAAATAATTCAGGTTTCGCATAAATACTCACATCTAAACCATAAAGAACATTCTACGCACCTCGCGAGAGGCCGGAAACGCCATGTAACCATCTTCGTCGAACCAGTACCGCTTACGTATAGGTGCCTATCCACCTCGAGAGGGGCCGGAAACGGAACTCCGTCGAGGCTTTCTGGGTTATCTTTGTTCTGTATAGCTACCTATCTACCTCGCGAGGGGCCGGCAACTCCAAAAGCTCAGGATTTTCGTAGATGTTTCCTATAACTTTATAGATACCTATCAACCTCGGGAGGGGCCGGAAACGCTTCTTGTTTCACATAGTCAGCTTCAATTTCTTTTTGGTATAGCTACCTATCTACCTTGAGAGGGACGGAAACTAGAAAATGTATTTTCCAACATTAGCGAAGTTACCTTGAAGATAAACACCTGTCTACCTCGCGAGGGGCCGGAAACGGATAAGACATGGCTTTTTCAAAAGTTTCACCTTTGTATAGCTACCTATCAACCTCGAGAGGGGCCGGAAACGGATAAGGGCCATCTGACTCCTCCCACCACCAGCCGGGTATAGCTACCTATCTACCTCGCGAGGGGCCGGAAACTTAGACTCGTCCGTGAGTGATTCTAAGCGGTTCATTTTGGTATGGATACCTATCAACCTCGAGAGGGGCCGGAAACCCAAAGTCCATAAACTCCGATACAGATGCTGTATCTATGTATAGATACCTATCTACCTAGAGAGGGGACAGAAACTTGACAACACTTGTAGCTGCAACAAAGTCATCCATAGTGTATAGCTACCTATCTACCCCGAGAGGGGCCGGAAACTGTTTTGA